>JAYTAT010000058.1:0-5656 GCA_043737315.1 Archangium sp. | reverse complement strand
CTTCGGCTTCGATCACCTCGAAGCGCTGGGTGAGCGCGAGGCGAACCAGGCGTCGAATCGCCTCGTCGTCGTCGACGACCAGCACCAGCGGTTTGAGTTCCGGCTCGACGGCAGACATGGCGTTGACCTACTACTTCCTGAGCAAGAGCCCTTCGAAGAAGAACGCAATCACGGCCAGCGTGATGAGCCACGTCCACAACGGCGTCGACGACTCTGGCCCGCCGCTGCCCGACGTCCGCACCGACTCTTCACCCAGCCAGTCGCTGAGCGCGTCGAGGCTGTGCCGCGAAAGGTTGCTCGCCCCCGCATCGATGGACACCGCGAAGCCCAGCTTCTCGAGCGTGGTGCCCTTCGCGTCCACCACCAGGTAGGGCCCGGGCTCCGGCATCGGTCCGCCCGTCACGCCGTCGCCTTCAGGCAGCGCGGTCAACGCCACTTCAGCCCCCGACCCACCGCGCGCCCAGGCCGGTGACTGAGCGGGGTCTGGCTTGAGCGTCACGCTCTCTCCGACCTTCGCACGCACCTCTTCACGCTCATCGAGCGTGCCGGTGAGCCAGCCCGCGATGCGCTGCATCAGCGGCAGGAACGAGGTGCGAATCGGCAGGTCGCTCCAGTCGCGATCGACGCTCGAGCAGAAGACGAACACCCGGCCCTTGCCCCGCCGTGCAGAGAGGAACACCGGCGCTCCGTCATCCATCGTGCCGAGCACCTCGGTCTCCACGCCCTGGGCGTCGCCTTCGAACAAGGCGTACCGGTAGAACCGGGTCGAGAGCAGACCCTCTCGTGCGCGCCCGGTGAAGGGCACCATCACGGGGTGATTGAGCGCGACCTGCGTCAGGCGTGCAGCGCGCGTGTCTGCGTCGGTCTGGCCCGGCTCGACCGCGGTCTTGATGACCCGGAGCTTGCGAGGCAGCACCCCACCCATCGATTGATTCCACGCCTCGGGATCCACCCGGTCGCCCACGCTGACGAACAAGCCGCCGCCCGCGTTGACGAACTGCGCCAGTCGATCCGCCGCTTCCGCAGAAGGCGCCTCGACGTTGAGCATCAGCACCACGTCGTAATCCGAGAGCTTCTCGCGCCACGCAGCGTCGGCGTCACGCAGCACCGCGCGCACCGGGCTGCCCGTCGCCGCCAAAGCCGCTTCGGTGAAGAAGGCTTCGTCTTTGTACTTCTGGGGGCTGGGGCTGCCGTTGATCACCAACGCGGTCAGCGCGCGTGGCACGAAGAGCACCACGCTGTGCGCATCGTCATCGGGCAACGCGTCGGCTTCGAGTCTTCCGGTCACCGTGGTCACGCCCCCCTTGGCGAACTTCCACGACAACGTCTTCTGGGTGGTGCCTTCGGCCGGGAGATCGACGAAGCCCTTCTGCACCACCTCACCATCGACCTCGAGCAACAGCTCGACGTCGCGCGCGGCCTCTTTGGAAAAGTTGCGCACGGTGAAGGTGAACTGCCACGCCCGCGGGCCGAGCTGAGGTGCCGCCTCTGCGTGCACGTCGACCAGGGCGCGGTTGGGCAGGTCTTTGCCTTTCGCCACGTCACGCACCACGAACTCGGGCTTGACCTTCTCGCCCTTGAGGCCGGCGCCCAGCGGGGGCGAAGACTCGAGGTGAAGGGAAGACTGGGTCAACGCGCTCACCAGCACCAGCCGCCGGTTGGGTAAGGGCGAGTCGTCGAGCGAACGCGCGGCCACCTCGAGGCACCGGTTCAGGTCGACCGCTTCGTAGCCGGGTGTGGCGTCTTCGAGGGCGGTCATCAAACGCGCACGCTCGAAGCCCACCGGTGCGACGGCGGTGGGGTTGCGCGAGCAGATGACCACCGTGGCCGGCTCTTCAGGTGCAAGGTTGCGCAAGGCCGCCCGCGCTTCATCCTTCGCGACGTCGAAGAGGCTCGTGCCGCTCTCCCAGCGCATGGAAAGCGAGGTGTCGAGCACGATGGAGGTGGCCGCCATGCCCCGGCTCACCGCTGCCAGGTCTTGCGCCGCGAACGACGGCCGCGCGAGCGCGATGGGGATCGAAAGGAGCACCAGCGTGCGCAGCGCGTAGAGCAGCAGACGCTTGAGCTTGAGCCTCGAGGCCGTACGCCGCTGACTGCGCAGCACGAAGTCGAGCGCGGCGAAGGGCACCTCGCGCGGGCGCCGGCGATCGAACAGGTGCACCAGCAGCGGAATGCCCGCCGCCAACATGCCCAGCAGGAACCACGGCTGGCCGAAGGTCACAACTTGCCTCCGCGCCGGCCCAGGAAGCGCAGCAACACTTCATCGATGGGTTCGTCGGTGCGCACGCGTTCGTAGTCGCAGTCGGCCGCGCGGCAGGCATCGCGGGTCGCTTCGAGGAAGCGGTTGAACTCCTCGAGGTAGCTCGCGCGAATTTCACGCGGGTTGACCTCGACGCGCCGCCCGTCTTCCATCGAGGTGAAGAGCGTGGGGTCGTCGTAGGGAAACTCGAGCTCGGCCTTGTCGACCAGGTGAAAGAGCGCCACGTCGTGTTTGCGCGAACGCAGCGCGAGAATGCGCTTGAGCGCGTCTTGACGGTCGTCGAAGAAATCTGAGAACACGCATACCAGGCTGCGGCGCGGCAGCTTCTCGGCGAGCGCGTCGGCGGTCATCGCGAGATCCGTCAGGCCCGTCGGCACGGCGCTTTCGAGCGCATCCATCACCGCGCCCAGGTGACCTGCGCTCGAGCGCGGCGGAATCTCGACGAAGCGGCCCTGCGCGACCAACGCGACACCCGCGGCGTCTTGTTGGCGAATCAGCAGGTGCGAGAGCGTGGCCGCCATGATGCGCGCGACGTCGAGCTTCGAGAGGCCGGTGCTGCCAAAACCCATCGAGCCCGAGGTGTCGACCACCATCACCGAGCGCAGGTTGGTCTCGTGCTCGTAGCGTTTGACGTAATACTTGTCGAACTTGCCGTACGCCTTCCAGTCGAGGTGGCGGATCTCGTCGCCCGGCGCGTATTCCTTGTGCTCGGCGAACTCGACGCTCTGACCCTGGTTGGGCGATTTGTGCAGCCCCGAGAGCACCCCTTCCACCACGGCACGGGCGCGGAGCTTGAGGCCCGTGATGCGGGAAAGGGTCGTGGCGTCGAGGAGCATGGGGTGCACGGGCTTCCTAACCCACGCTCAGGGCCATCGCATCCCGCGTGAACGGCCTGGCAAGACCAGTCAAAAGCCTACGTACAGGTTGAGCATGGCCGCGTGCCGCATGGGGTCGGGCGCTGCGGGGCGCGGGAGGTACTGATTGAAGTAGCCGCCCTCGACGCGCAGCTGCCGGGTCAAAGGGTAGCCCACGCCGAAAAAAAGCCGGTTCTGGTCGAAGCCTGCGCGCTGCCCGAAGCGGGTGTCGTTGAGCGCGAGGAACACCTCATCCCAAATCACCAGAATGGTTCGCAGCGCGAGCAGCGGCGCGGTCTGTGCGCGCACGAACTGACGAAAGCGAAGGCCCACGTCGCCCTGCGCAAGACGTTCTTCGAACCGGCTGCGCACCTGCACTCGGGCGCCCGATTGAAAAGGAATGTCCCAGGTCCACTGCTGCCAGAGCCGATGTTCGTCGAGCGTCTGCCGCCCGTCGCGCCAGACCGGCGCCCAGAGGTAGCCCAGGAACACGGTCATGTCGTCGCGCACCCGGTAGCCCACGCCGGGGCGCAGGAGAATCGACGTCGTCTTCGTGGGCTCGAAGGCGAAGCGGGCATGCGCGTCGAACCAGCCCACGAAACGCCCCGCGAGGGGACCGCCGGAAAACACGCCGAACCAGGCTTGAGGCTCGTGCACGAGCTCGTCTTGCGCTCGAGCGGTGCTGGCCCACAGCAGGAAGAGGAGCAACACATGCCGAATCACGCGGCCTGCCTAGCAGTTCAGGTCACGCAGAACCTGCGTGTTCAAGGGCGTCTCAGGTTTGCGGGGCCGCCGACCCCTTGAAGGCGTGGGAGCGGCGCGGGTGTGGGCCCAGTACATCGCCTCACCCATGGAATCTTCAGCGACTCTTTGGCACACGCTCTCGACCGGTGACGCACTCGCCCAGCTGCACAGCGGCAACGAAGGCCTGACCGACGCAGAGGCGGCCAAACGGCTGGTCGAGGTGGGGCCCAACGAGCTGCGCGCCACCCAGCGGGTCTCTGCGTGGCGCATTCTGCTCGCGCAGTTCAAGAACGTGCTCATCCTCATTCTGCTGGTGGCCACGGTGCTCTCGGTGGCGATGGGTCACGGGCTCGAGTCGCTGGTCATCGCGGTCATCGTGCTCTTCGCCGTGCTGCTGGGCTTCGTGCAGGAGTACCGCGCCGAACGCGCCATCGAGTCGCTCAAGAAGCTCGCTGCGCCCAGCGCCAGCGTCGTTCGAAGTGGGGCCGAGAAGAAGGTGCCCGCGCGCGAGGTGGTGCCGGGTGACGTGGTGGTGCTGCACACCGGCGACCGGGTGCCCGCCGATGCACGTCTGCTCGAAGCGGTGAACCTGCAGGCCGAAGAAGCTGCGCTCACCGGCGAGTCATTGCCCATCGAGAAACACATTCGGGCGCTCACCGGAGAACTGGCCGTGGGCGATCGCAAGAACATCGTGCACGCGGGCACGGTGCTCACCTACGGCCGGGGGCGCGCGGTGGTGGCGGCCACCGGCATGCAGACCGAGTTCGGCCGCATCGCCTCGTTGCTCGACACGGTGAAGACCAGCAAGACCCCCTTGCAGAAGAACCTCGACAAGGTCGGCTCGGTGCTCGCCAGGGTGGCCCTGGTGGTGGTCGCGCTGGTGGTGGTGCTCGGCCTCGTGCGCGGTCAGCCCTTCGTCGAGATGTTCATCTTCGGCATCGCGCTCGCGGTGGCCGTGGTGCCCGAGGCGCTCCCCGCGGTGGTGACCATCTCACTTGCGCTGGGTCTGCAGCGCATGGTCAAGCGCAACGCGCTCATCCGGCGGTTGCCCGCGGTCGAGACGCTGGGCAGCACCTCGGTCATCTGCTCCGACAAGACCGGCACGCTGACCCTCAACGAGATGCGCGTCGTCGAGGGCCACTTCGCCGGGGTCAACTCCGTTGGGCTGCCGGCCGACGCGGGGGTGCGTGCCCTGGTCGTCGAAGCGGTCGCGGCGAACACGACGGCGCACTTGAGCCGCGACGCCGGCCAGCCGGTGACGCCGGTCGGCAACCCGACCGAAGGCGCGCTACTGCTCTGGTTGGAGGCCGGCGGGCAGGACTACGCCGTCGCGCGGAGGGACTTCTTCATTCGCACGCAGTGGACGTTCTCGACCGAGCGCAAGTTCATGGGCACCCTTGGTGAGTCCGGCGTGCTCCACGTCAAGGGGGCACCCGAAATCGTGCTTGACCGCTGCGACCGCCTTCAAACGGTGGGCGGCCCGGTCGCGCTGACGGACGCCGGGCGCGCGGCCGTCGCGGCGGAGTTGCACGCCGACCAGGGTCGCGGCATGCGTACCCTGGGCCTGGCTTACCGGCCGGGGGTCACCTCGG
Organism: Archangium sp.; assembly: GCA_043737315.1. Classification (GTDB taxonomy): domain Bacteria; phylum Myxococcota; class Myxococcia; order Myxococcales; family Myxococcaceae; genus Archangium_A. The sequence continues at coordinate 206 of JAYTAT010000058.1, read as the reverse complement.
ACGCCCCGGCGTTGGAGGACGCCGCCGTAGGGCTGGTCTGGCTCGGTTCGGTGGCCATCGCCGACCCGCTGCGGCCCGAAGTCCCGGCGGCGGTGGCCGCGTGCCTCGGGGCCGGCGTCGAGGTCAAGATGGTCACCGGCGACAACGCCGAGACGGCCCGCGAGATCGCCCGGCAAGTCGGCCTGTGGACCCCCGCCGACCCCGCG
>JAYTAT010000057.1:0-5657 GCA_043737315.1 Archangium sp. | reverse complement strand
TGGGGGGACCCACTTGGAATCGCACGGCGGATATTTGTGCCAGTACTCGGACGTGGACGCGGCGTGGCTGCAGCACATCGCCCGTCTCTCGCTCGAGGAAGATGGCCAGTCCAGCGACGATGCCGGCCTGTTGGTAACGGTGCTGGGTGGCCCGCGAATCGCGCGCTTCGCCTGGGATGCGCCGTTCACGTACGGACGACGGGGTGCCCGGTGGTACCTCACGCACCACGCGCTCGCGCGGCGGCTCTCTGAGCACCTGCGCGTGACGGTTCACGCGTACGCCTTCGATCCCGATGAGGTCGAGCAGGTGATCGCCTACGCCAACGGCCGGCGCGTGGGTGGTGAGATGCTCCGCTACGAAGACGCCGAACTCCCCGAAGACGAAAGCGACGATAAGGCGTTCGAGAAGCTGCAGCAGAAGTGGCCGCTCGGGTACGTCGCGCGTGTGTTGGGCATCGATCGCGCCGAGCTGCTGCGCATTCCGCGCAAGTCTTCAGCCCTCATCGACCTGAACCGTCACCAGGAGCCCATGCCGTTGTGGCAGCTCTTCCCGGAGCGGGTTCAAGCCCTTCGAACCCCGCTGCCCTTCGAAGCCCCCTGAGCCGTCGAAAGCTCAGGGCTCAGCGCGCGCCAGGGCGGCCCGCAGGGTCTGCGAGCGGAAGTAGTTCCCGATCAGCACGAAGCCCGCGACGACCACCAGCGTCCACCCGGCGCTTGCCGCGGAGCAAATGAAGAGCACCACGGCTGACATCGCCTCGGCGTCGTGCACGCCCTCGCGCACGATGGCCTTACCGACCTCGGTGAAGACGGTGCGCACGATCACCAGGTTCTCCGCACCGTCAATCGAGCGCAGCGCCGCGGCCGCCAACGAAGCGATGCCCAACAGCTGAGCGGTGGCGGGTCTTCGATCCTGGGTGACGCGCAGCCGCATGCCGAGCACGAACACCAGGCCCGAAGCGATCGCCAGCAACGACGAGCTCACGATGCGCCAGGGCACCAGCGACTCGAGCGCGGTCTGATGGCCAGATGCCCAAGCCAGCACGATCTGCCGCTGGGCGAGGGGAGAGAGCCCCAGGCCGGGCAGGGCCGCCTCGCTGCCCGTCAACGACGGCGGATCGGCGTGGTTTGCGGTGGCCTGCACGTCGAAGCCGGCCGCCAGGGCCACCTGAAAGCCGACGATCACCGCGGCCACGAGGGCCCAACGGTACGAGCCGGGGAGCGGGGTGCCGGTGCTGCTCACTTCAAGGCTTCGTGTTGCTCTTCTCGACGAAGCGCAACCTGAGGTCGGCGAGGACGGAAGAAAACAGCTGCTCTTCTTCGGCGGTGAGGTTGCCGCGCGTCTTCTCACGCAGCAGCGCCAGCACATCGATCGACTCGCGGGCCTGCATCAGGTCGACCATCAACTTGCCGGTGTCGGGGTTCTCGTGAACCCCGAGGTGAATGAGGGCCGACGAAGCAAGACCGAGCACAAACGCGCTGAACGTCAGCAACTCGCCGCTGTGCTGCATGGTGAAGGTCTCGCCCGCCTTGCCCGCCATGGTGATTACTCAGCGCCTTCGTTCAGGTCTTCGTCGAGGATGTATTCGTCAGCCTCGGCCTGCACGCGTTCGCCCTTTTCGGCGACGTCGGGCAACGACTTGAGGTGCTTCTCGAAGGACTTCTCGTCGACAAGGCCGAACTTCATGTAGCGCTCCACGGTGCGCTTGTCGGTGTAGCGAGGGTCGACGTCGGTCACGGGGTACTTCTCCTTGGGTAAAGGCAGAGGCGGGGGCTTATAGCAGGGGCGCATGCCTCACAAGCTCCCTCGTGGGCTGTACGCCCTGCTCGATGATTCAGTCCGCTCCGAACTGCCGATGCTCGAGAAAGCGCGCGCGGTCATCGACGCCGGCGTGGGGGTGCTGCAGCTTCGGCTCGAGCAGACGGCTGATCGGGTGGCGCTCCCCTTGATCCGGGAGGTGGTGGCGCTGGCCCGCCCTCGCGGCGTGCTGGTGATCGTCAACGACCGCGTCGACCTGACGCTGGCGGGGGGCGCACACGGCGTGCACCTGGGCGCCGATGATCTGCCTGTCGACGTCGCCCGCAGGCTGCTCGGGCCCGACGCCCTCATCGGAGCGACCACGCGCTCGCTCGAAGACATCGAGCAGGCGAGGGCGCTGGGCGCCGATCACGTGGGCCTGGGCCCCATTTTTGCGACCACCACCAAACGTGTGGCCCATGCGCCGCTGGGTCTCGAGGTGTTCGGTTCGATCGCCCGCAACGCGTCTCTCCCGGTGGTGGGCATCGCAGGCATCGACCTGGAAAACATCGGGCAGGTGGCGGCCGCAGGTGCCTGGTGTGCCGCGGTGGCGGGTGACCTGCTTCGATCAGACGACCTGGTTTCTCGCGCTCGTGCGCTGCAGGGGGCATTCTCGCGGGCCAGATGATGAAGCACCACGCGCACCCCCGGCGACCGTCGATCGCCATCACTCCCGATTCGAGCATCGCGACCCCTGAGTCGCCATTCGTGAAGTACGACCTCAAGGCCGCCTACGCCGACGCGGTGCTCAGGGCAGGTGGGCTGCCGTTCATTCTTCCGTACACCGACGATCGGTCGCTCATCGAGCAGTACCTCGATAGGGTCTCGGGGCTGCTGATCACCGGCGGCGCCTTCGACATTCCGCCCGAGGCCTACGGCGAGCAGTCCAAACCGGGGCTGGGCGTGCTGAAGACCGGGCGTACGAACTTCGAGATGGCGGTGCTCAAGCTGGCCCTGCAGCGCAAGCTGCCGGTGCTCGGCATCTGCGGCGGCATGCAGCTGCTCAACGTGGCCTTCGGGGGCACTCTCATCCAGGACATCGCCACCGAACTTCCGGCGGCCAAGCCCCACGAGCAGAAGCACGATCGCACCCAGCCGCACCATCCCATCGAGGTCAAAGACCAGACGGTCCTGGCGGAGTGTCTCGGGGGCAAAGGTCAGCTGATGGTGAACTCGACGCACCACCAGGCCGTGAAGGACGTGGGGCCCGGGCTGATCTCGAGCGCCAGTGCGCCCGACGGCGTCGTGGAAGCCATTGAAAGCATTGCGAAAGACCAGTTCGCGCTGGGTGTTCAGTGGCACCCCGAGCTGATGCTCGACACCGTGCCGCCGCAGCTGGGCATCTACAAACTCTTCGTTCATCGGGCCCGCGATCGCCGTCACTGACCCGCGACCCCGAGATTTCAAGCCGCACCACTGCAATACTGCTCGCTGGTCGTTCGGGGCCGACGACCTGAGGTTCACACCATGCACGGATTCAACTTTGCGTCACGTTCACGCCTGCTTTGGGCGTGCGCGCTCCTCTTTATCGCCGGCTGTGAATGCACACCGGTGAAGCCCAGCGTCGGGGATGGTGGCAAGGGCGGAGGCTCTGAGGTGGGCGGAGGCACCGGTGGCAACGGCCTCGGCGGCGGCGGCGGCGCGGGAGGCGGCGACGACGATGGCGGCACCATCAACCCGACCGATCCCACCAACGCCACCAAAGACTCCGACTGCGACGGGCTGAGCGATCAGGACGAGTTCAGCAACATCTACGCGGGCGGCATGCGCACCAACCCGGGCAACCCCGACACCGACGGTGACGGCATTCTCGATGGCGTGGAAGCCGGGCGGATGACCTCGGTCAACCCGGCCTGCGCGTACGCAGGCGATTCAGACCCCCTCTCGCGCACCAACCCGACCGTGGTCGACAGCGATGCCGACGGCATTCCCGACGGCGTGGAAGACACGAACAAGAACGGCCGCGCCGAGCCCACCGAGACCGACGCGACCAACCCCGACACCGACATGGACAGCCTGGGTGACGGAGTGGAAGACGCGAACCGCAACGCCGTGGTCGACAGCGGCGAGACCGACCCGCGCAAGCGCGACACCGACGGCGACTTCATCGGAGACGGCACCGAGATCAACACCACGATGACCAACCCGCTCTCGCGCGACAGCGATGGCGACACCTGCTTAGACGGAGCGGAAGACTTCAACCAGAACGGCAACGTCGACACGGGCGAGTCTGACCCCAACCTCGCGGGCGACTGCGGCCCCTCGGTGAACCCCGACACCGACATGGATGGGCTGCCCAACCGCATCGAAGATCGCAACGGCAACGGCATGGTCGATACCGGCGAGACCGACCCTGCCTTGCCCGACACCGATGGCGACGGGCTGCGCGACGGCATCGAAGACGCGAACCGCAACGGCCAGCGCGAGGGCAACGAGACCAACCCGCTGCGCCGCGACACCGACTGCGATGGCCTGCTCGATGGCCCGACCGCGGGCTCCGTGAAGGGTGAAGATCAGAACGCGAACGGCTTGGTCGACCTGGGCGAGACCGATCCCCGCCGGGTCGACTCCGATGCCGACGGCGTCTCTGACGGCGTCGAGAGCGGCCTCATCACCGCCAACATCGCCGACGCCACCAACTGCGCGAACGTGCGGGTCGACGCCGACCCCACCACCACCACCAACCCGGCGAACGCCGACAGCGATGGCGACGGCATCAACGACGGCGCTGAAGACACCAACCAGAACGGCCGCGTCGATCCAGGTGAGCTCAACCCGAACAACCCGGCAGACGGCGTGTTGCCCGATGGCGGCGTGGCCCCCGCGGGCGCGGTGTGCACGGTGATGAACCTGCGGCCGGTGCTGTTCAAGGCTGAGGGCGAACCCGACATTCAGCTCGGGCTGCCGGCCGGGTTCACCGAGGTGAACACCATTTCGGTCGCGGGCGTGAAGAAGGGCCTCATCGGCTTCGATCCCACCACGAACGTCGCCTTCATCGCCTGGCGTCAGGCCGCTCCCACGGGGGCGACCAACCCCACGGCCGACGAGAACGCGCTGCGGCCGACCTTGAATGGCATCGGTGCGTTGACCAACGCCACCACCCAGACGTTCACGAGTTGGGACAACCTGCCCGCGCTGCAGGGTTTCTACGACATGGCGGGCGGCTCGGACTTGAAGGCACGCGCCAACGCGATCGCCGACGGCCTGGTGGGTGCGGGCGCAGGCACGCTGGCTGGCATGGCCGGCATGACGGGCCCCTTCAAGATGCAGGTCGAGTACCTGCATCGCACCAACGCCGCGGTGGTGGTGATCGTCGCGCTGACGCCGCTGGCGAACTACTCGGGTGCGGCGCTCTTCAACATGAGCGACACGGCGGGCGGCTCGGGGCTGGCGCAGTTCGGAGATCCCAACGCGTACCAGTGTGAAGTCTTCGCGCCGGGCAACGGCAAGGTCGATTTCCTCTTCGTGGTCGACGACAGCTGCTCGATGGCCATGTACCAGAACGCGCTGGCCAGCACGGCGGCCGCGGTGCAGACGCAGCTGGCCAACTCGACGCTCGACTGGCGCATCGCGCTGGTCTCGTCGGCGTATTCGTACGGCGGCACCACCCTCAATCAGAACGTGGTGCGCGGCTTCACCCGCGACATCAATCAGTTCAGATCGTGGCTGACCACCAACTCCAGCTGCGTGGGCATGGTCTGCAACAACGTCACGGGTGCGACGCCCGCGTGTTGGGGCAGCGGTGCGAATGGCGGCTGCTGGGTGGGCACGGGCGGCAATGGCGCCGAGCGCATCCTCGAGTCGGGCGCGCGCGCGATGGACACCCTGACCCCGGTGCCCGCGGCAGGTCAGCCTGACGTGT
>JAYTAT010000056.1:0-2235 GCA_043737315.1 Archangium sp. | reverse complement strand
GCGTTGGCGGGGTCGGTGAAGTTGCCCGGCTTCGGGTTCATCGCCGCGCCGGCGGGGCCGTTGCCGTCGCCCTTCTCACCGTGGCACGAGATGCAGAGGGTCTTGTAGTGCGCCTCGCCCTTGGCGGCGTCGCCCTTCAGCTCGAAGGCAGCGGCATCAGCGGCGAAAGCAGGCAACGAAATCAGACCAGCGACGAGCACGAGGTTCTTCATGGGCGGCATTCTCCGGGTGTGTGGACGGCGAGGCAGACGCACTTCTCTTGTCGCGATTCAGTCGGTGCAGCAAGTCAGATGACGCCCCGCCGTGACCCGCGTCACTTCGTCGCAGAATCTTCACTGATGAGCTCGTCGATCGCCCGGGTTACCGGCTCGAGCGGGTGTTTTTCACCGGTGGGCACGGCGACCTCGGGCCCAGAAAGTCGGGTGCCATCTCGCAGCAGCACCTCGAGCAGTGCCAGGGACAGCGGCGGGTGTTCGAAGACCTGCACCCGCACGCGCTCGACTTCGGCGGCGGGGCTCTTGCGGGGCGCGAAAGAAAAGGCGACAGGCCAGCCCTCGACGCCTTCCCGCGTGAAACGAAGGCGAACACCCAGCCGTGCGCGCTGCAGGTTTCGCAACGACGCAGGCAGTCCGAGCAGGGCCACGATGAGCAGCAACCCGCTCACCGGCCAGATGATCAGCTGCGCGCTCTCGGGCGTTGAGAAGGCAAGCGCCAGGCCCAGCGTCAGCGCGCCCATCGAGACGACCAACGAGCCGCCGGCCTTGCGCCACCCGCCCGCCCGCTGCTCGAGCACGAGCTCGCCTTCCGTGTGAACGGTGACGCGCCAGTCGGGGCCAAGCGATCGGCCTTGCAAAACTTCACGCATCGAGGGCGTCGATGGCGGCCTGCAGCACCTTGAGTCTCGCCCCACGTTTGTCGTTGGCAGGCACGATCACCCACGGCGCGTCGGGGCGATGCGTGCGATCGAACGCGTCTTGATACGCGCGCAGGTACTCGTCCCACCTCTTGCGGTTGCGCCAGTCGTCGGGGCCGATTTTGAAGTTCTTGATGGGGTCCTTCTCGCGCTCCTTGAAACGTTCGAGCTGGGTCTTCTGGTCGATGTGCAGAAAAAACTTCACCACCGTGACGCCGTCGTCGGTGTGCATGCGCTCGAAGCCGTTGATCTCGTCGTAGGCGCGCTGCCACTCCTTGGCGCTGCAATAGCCTTCGACACGCTCGACCAGCACGCGGCCGTACCAGCTGCGATCGAAGATCGCGATGGTGCCCTTCGAGGGCATGCGGGTGGCGAAGCGCCACAGATAATGGTGCGCGCGCTCTTCTTCACCGGGCGCAGCGATGGGCCACACTTTATAACCGCGCGGATCCATCAAGGCGGTCAGTCGTTTGATCGCGCCGCCCTTGCCCGCGGCGTCCCAGCCTTCGAAGACGAAGACGGCGCGCCGCTTTTCCATCCAGTACCGGACCTGCAGCTCGTAGAGGCGCTCCTGCAGTCCCTTGATCTGTTTGTCGGCGGCGTCTTTGTCTTCGGTCTTGCCCAGGAGGTCCGTGCCCTCGAGGTTGAGGGTGCCGTGAGGGTGCACCTCGAAGTCCCACGACTCGTGGGTGATGTCGGTGAAGCGCTTGGAAACCTTCTTCTTCTTTTCCCGCTTTCCCATGCCGCGAGTCTGTGCCCGAACGCGCAGGGCGGTGAAATGGTTTCTGCATTAGATCGTCTCTTCATGATGAACGTCGCTCACATCGGCAAATACGTGCGCAGTCCCCGGGTGGCGCGCTGGAAGAAGATGCTGGGCGTCATGTCAGTGGCCTACGCAATTCTTCCGTTCGATTTGATCCCCGACGTGATGCCCGTGATCGGCTGGCTCGATGACGTGGGCTTCCTCGCGGTGGCTTTCGGCTTCATCGCGCGCGACATGGCCAAACACGCCCAAGAGGCGCCGCCTGCGGACCAGGTCATCGACGTCAACGCGCGCTCCGAGTAGTCAGTACCGTCATGCGTCGGTTCTGCTCGCTGATGTCGGTCACGGTCTTTCTCGCGATTCTGTACCCGAGCGACGCACGGGCCTGAGGCGTCTCGCCTCCCGTCGGTCCGACGGGGCTTGCACAACGGTGTCAGGGTGCACACCCCGAGGGCTACGAGCCTCCGAAGTATCGGGTGGGCGCGACGTTCGGTGCCTTCCGCACCCTGTTGCTGTTCAGCGATCTCAATCGACGGCTCGAGCAGCTCGCGGTCTCCGT
>JAYTAT010000055.1:0-2235 GCA_043737315.1 Archangium sp. | reverse complement strand
GGGAGGACCTGACCACCGAGCCCGTCATGCCCCGGTGTTCCGCCGGGGTGGCGCCGTCTCATCCATTCGACCCCACGCCCGATGTTCTTTTGGGGCCGACCCGGGCTGTCACGAGTCGCTTCGCGACGACCAAGACAACGTGGTTTTCATCGCGACAGCCCTGGTCGGCCCTTGAGTTATCGGACGTGGTCCAGAGGTAGAAGTCGGTGGTCAGGTTCTCCCTGAAGGAGTGAAAGAAGCGTGTCGTTCTGGGAACAGGTCAAACGCATGTTCGGCGGCGGCGGAACCGCGCACCAAAACCTCGTGCGCGACGCGATGCTGGGCCGGGTGGCGCGCAAGGAGCCTTTCACCGCGCTCGACATCGCCGGCGAGGTGACCGCGAACGACCCGCACCGCACGGCAGACGATCTTCGCCTCGCAAGCGACACGGTGCACCGGTTGTTCAAAGAAGGCCTGCTGCTTCCGCTGGGCTATGCGCAGGACACCCCGGGCACCTGGGGCCCGGTGAGTTCGCCGCCGCTGGTGCTCACCAGCTATCAGGCGAACCCCGAGATCCTGGGCCTGTCTGCTGACGAGCTGCGCAAGCGCGCGGTGAAGATCAACCCGTTCCGCTCGGCGTGGATTGGCCGGGTCGACACGATTCCCCCTCAAAGTGACGAACGCACCGCGCTCGTCGATCGAGGGCTCATTCTGCGCGGGCTGCTGACCGAGGTGCAGATCTCCGAAATCCACCGCGTGGGCGATCTCTGGCTGCGCTTTCACGACGCCGATCGGCTGGCCACTGCGGCCGCCGCGAAGACCGCCGATGACGCGATCGAACAAATCCGCGAGGCGAAGCGAAAGAAGCGGGAAGAGCGCAAGAAGGCCTCGGAAGCCAAAGAACTCGCGCGCATCGAAGGCGTGGCGAAGCGTCGAGCGGAAGACATCATCTTCCTGGGCCGTGGCGTGTCGCGCGGGCTCACCGATCGCCGCATCGACCTCGAAGCACTCGAGAAGCTCGGGCTTCCCTTGTGGAGCACGCCCGCTGACGTCGCCAGGGGCCTGGAGCTCACCATCAAGCAGCTGCGGTGGTTGTGCTTCCACGCCGAGGCCACGCGCAAGACGCACTATGTCTACTTCGAAATCGACAAACGCTCGGGAGGCAAGCGGCTGCTCTCGGCGCCGCACGCGCTGCTCAAGGCGACCCAGCGCAAGGTGCTCGACCTGGTGCTCGCGAAGATTCCGCTCGAGGCGGAAGCGCACGGCTTCGTGAAGGGTCGCAGCACCGTGACCAATGCCACGCCGCACGTGGGGCAGGGCGTGGTGCTCAACGTCGACTTGAAAGACTTCTTCCTCACCATCTCCTACCGCAGGGTGCGCGGGCTCTTTCAGTCTTTCGGGTTCTCGCCCGCGGTGGCCACGGTGCTGGGCCTGCTGTGTACCGAAGCGCCGCGCCGCAAGGTGACCTTCGAAGGTGCCGAGTGGTGGGTCGCCGTCGGAGAACGGTGCCTGCCGCAAGGTGCGCCGACCAGTCCGCTCATCGCCAACGCGATCTCCCGCAAGCTCGATCGGCGTCTCCGTGGCCGGCTCGCGAAGAAGGGCTGGGTCTACACGCGGTACGCCGACGATCTCTCCTTCTCGAAGAAGACCTTCACGCGCGGCGAGCTGGGCTTCGTGCACGCGAGCATTCGCCACGTGGTGCAAGACGAAGGGTTCGCGCTCAACCCCAAGAAGGGCCGGGCGCAGGGGCGGGGTGGCCGGCAAGACGTCACCGGCATCGTGGTGAACGTGAAGCCAGGCGTGCCGCGCGATGAGCTCAAGCGGCTGCGGGCGATTCTTCATCAGGCGAAGGAGACCGGCCTCGAAGCGCAGAACCGGGACAAGGTGCCCGATTACCGGCGCGTGCTCGAGGGGAAGATCGCGTACGTGATGATGGTCGACCGCGCGAAGGGTCAGAAGTTGAAGGCGGCGCTCGACGAAGTCACTGGATGACTTTGGCCATGCGCAGCACCACGGTCTCGAAGCGCGCGCCCACGGCCTTCGATGACTTCTCGTTGATGACGATCTGCGGCTTGTCGCCCACCATGCTGACGCCGAGCGGGAACGACGACTGCACGGTCTCTGCATCGAGCGCGAGCGCGTAGAGCTGGTTGTCCTGGGCGATTTCCCACAGCGCCTTGACGGTCGCAGCTGAAGCACCGGGCACCACCAGGAGCGCCGAGGCTTTGTGCTTGTCGACCTCGCCCTGCAGCTGGT
>JAYTAT010000054.1:0-5665 GCA_043737315.1 Archangium sp. | reverse complement strand
CGAGGTTGGCCGCGCGCTGCATCCGTCATGATGATGGCTCGAGCAACAGCACCCGCTTGTTCATGCGGGCTGGTTTCTAATCCGAGCCCATCACGTCTGGGTCCTCCCGTTTGAGGCGGAGCTGATTGGTGATGTCTTTGACGCCGCGCACCCGGTCGGCCGCCTCTTCGATGCGCTGCTTCATCCAGCGTTCGGGAACGGTACCGGTCAGAACCACCTCTCCCTTATCGACGCGCACCTCGACATCGCTCGAGTCGACGTCGCGCATGTGCATCACTTCGTCGCTGACGTCTTCGAGGATGCGGCCATCGGGGCGTTGATAGCCCTTGGGCCCCGTCGACGGTGGAGGTGCTTCTGCGACGGGCGAGGGCGCGGCGATACCGACCGCCCGTGGTACCCATTCACGCATCTCGGGGTACGCGCCCCACATGCCCAGCCTGCGAATTCGTTTCGAAAGTGTGGCCATCGCGATTCTCCCTTTCGCCTAGATGAGCTTCCTCCTCGCTTCTGCGCAACGGGTCTGCCTGCGCGTTCAGGCGGCCCGGGCAGCGGCCTCTTTCTTCGATGGCGAAGAGACCTCGATGAGCGAAGTCCCTGCCAGCACGTTCGCCCTCGAGACGATTGGTTGCAGCTCGGTGACGTCGTCGATGAAGCGCACGCCCGTCCAATCGGTCGAAGCGGCGATCGCCTCGGTCATCGCGGCGAGCGCGTACCCACCGGCGTTCATGCCGTCGCTCGCCTTCACCCACCGTCGCACCTCGCCGCCAGGCCCCACTGCCGCCGCGACCAGCTCGACCGAAGTCGACACGCTGCGCAGCAGCACCCGCCGCAACAACGTGAAGTAGGCACGCATGAGCGCCTGGAAGAGCGTGCTGCGCGCCATCCAGCCGGGCATCAGCGTGAAGGCGGGCACCAGGATTCCGGGCTTCGGAGAAAACAGCACGTCGACCCTGGGCGCGTGCGTGCTGGTGTGAATCATGAACGGTTCGGCCAATGACATGTACCCGGTCGACCGCGTGACCCCGCCGAAGTCGAGTGAAGGGCCCCGCCGCATCTGGGGCTCCTCGATGCGCTCGCCGGCCTCGTACCGAATCGCGGGCACCCCGAGCCCCTTCGCCATCAGCGCGATGGTTCCGGGGCCTGAACCACTGAAGGGGCTGGAAGCCACGCCCAGGCTCACGCGCTCCACCGCGCCCACGCGGTTCGCGACGTCTCGCGCGAGCAGGTTGCTCAGCCCGGTGAAGATGCCACCGCCGAGCACCAGGCGCCCTTTCGTGCCCACGTGCGCCGCGTACAGCCGCGTACAGCCGCTCGACGCAGGGCGCTTCACTGGTGGCTTCGATGACGCACTTGCCGCGGTCCAGGCACCAGGCGATCAACGCGTCAGGTGGGTTGCTCACCGTGTCTGACAGATCGACCACCACCTCACGCACGTGCTCGCCAACGCCATTCACAGCCTCACTCACGACGGCGTGCTGGCCCGACCTGCGTCGCTCGACGACGAGAGGCTCGTGCGCGAAGTGATGCGGTTGGTGATGAGCTACTTGAGGTCGTGAAAAAACAAAGGCCCGCCCCTTCGAGAAGGAGCGAGCCTGAGTGACACCAGCAAGACTGTGAATCAGTCCTTCAGGTGTGCGAAGGCCTTGGAGACCTCCGTCATCTTGATGGACTTCAGCTTGGCGCCGTAAACGGCCTTCAGCTTGTCGTCCAGGTTGATGGTCTGGCCATCGTTGAGCTTGTTCTTCTTGAAGTACTCCCAGAGCTTCTTGATGACCTGGGTGCGGGGCAGCGGCTTGGCACCAATGACCTCAGCGAGCTGAGGCGAAGGGGTGAGCTCCTTCATGAATGCAGCGCTGGGCTTGCGGGCGGTCTTCGCAGCAGGCTTCGTCGTCTTCTTCGCGGGCTTCTTAGCGGCCATCGTTCTTCCTTTGTAGGACTGCGGTGGACTGAAAGCCCCCTCCCCGGGGACGCTTTCGACGGCTTCCTTTCGGAAAACCGAGACGCGGTTGCTAGCACCTCCCCGAGGGAAAAACAGCCCTTCGATCAGTTTTTTCGAGGGAAACTCGCTCGTATGAGCAGCAAGTCAGTCCTCATCACCGGTGCGAATGGGTTCCTCGGCGCGTGGCTCACGAAGGCATTGGTCGCTCGGGGAGACGACGTTCGATGCCTCGTTCGTGCAGGAAGTGACGCGTCGTCGCTCGCCAATGTCGCAGCGAAGATCGTCGCAGGTGACGTGACGAATCCTGCATCGCTCACGCCTGCGCTCGAGGGCGTGCACACCGTTTTTCATCTCGCTGGCATTCGGCGCGGTGCGACGCGCGATGCGTTCATGCAGGTCAACGCCGAGGGCACGCGTCACGTGGGCGACGCGATGGTGGCCGCAGGCAGCAAACGTTTCGTGCTCGTCGGCTCACTCGCAGCGACGGGGCCGTCGGTCGGCGGCGTGCCACGAGTCGAGGAAGACTCGTTCGCGCCGCAGGAGTGGTACGGCGAATCGAAAGTCGAAGCAGAGAAGATCGCCTTTTCGTATTCGAACAGGCTCGAGGTCACCTGCTGCAGGCCCGCGCGCATCATCGGGCCCGGCGATCACGAGAACCTCACGTTCTTCAAGCTGGTCAAGAAGGGCATCGTGCTGCGCCTGGGCGGGCCGCAGCGAAAGTTGTCCTTCGTCGACGTGGAAGACGTGGTCGATCAACTGCTGCTCCAGGCAGACCTTGCAGCAGCGGTGGGTGAGTCGTTCTTCTGCGCGTCTGACGAGACCGAGAGCGTGGAAGAGCTGATGCGCATCGTGGGCGAGGTGCTCGAGCTCGAGCCGCGCACCGTCTACGTGCCTGAGCTCTTGCTCACGGCGCTGGGCAGTGCCGCCGACCTGATCACCAACGTGAGCGGCCGCAAGCTGCCCCTGAATCGAAAGCTCGCCCGGCAGCTGCTCGCGCCCGGGTGGACCTGCAGAATCGACAAGGCGAGGCGCCTGCTGGGCTACGCGCCCAGGCGCACCATCGCCGAGTCACTGCGAAGAAGCGCAGAGAGCTACCTCGCCCTGGGCTGGCTCTAAAAAAAACCGCCCGGCGAAGCGGGGTGGGGTTTCGCTTTACCGACCGCTGGCCAACCGGGTGAACGTGTCGTTCATCTGCGGCTGACCATCGTTGTTCGTGTCGGTCCACTCGTAGAGGTACCAGCTGTCGGTGTACGCGGAGCGGGCGGGCAGCATCACGTTGGCCCAGTACCAGGCCGCGGCCTGCGTGCCGTTGCCCGGGCTGCACAACCCGTACGCCACCAGCGCCAGCGTGCCCGACGTCGGGTCGATCGCCAGCTCTACCAGGAACACATCGTTGTGCGCCCCACCGGTGCCACCATCGGCCAGCGTCGCCGCACACGCCGACTGCAGCCGCGTGACGAGGATGGGGTCTGCCATGCCCGCATCGGGCCCGAGGCGCTGCTTGAAGTAGAACTCGGTGCCCGGGGTGTTGTTCGAGAAGTACACCTTGGTCACCTTGCGCGTGCGCTCGAGCCACTTCACCGGCAGGTTGGGGAACGGGCCGCCCGCCGTCACCACCGTCGAGCCTCCGCCCTGCAGCAACGCACCACCGTCTTGATCCACGAACGCGGGATCGGAGTCGTCGCCATAGGTCAGCGTGGTGGTCGCAGAGCAGTACTGCAAGATGGTCGACGCGAGCACCACGGTCGCTGCATTGTCGAGCGGGATGCCGTCGCGAATGGCCACCACGTTCCGGTTCGCGCAGAAGTTCGGGAAGACCTTCGCCTTGCAGCTGGTGCCGTCGCAGAACTGATCGACACCACACGCCACACCGCACGCGCCGCAATCGCTGAGCGTGGTGGTCGAGCGGCAGTCGCTGTTGCAGCACGCCTGGTTGGCGCCGCACGCGCGGTTGCACGCACCGCAGTTGCCCTCGTCGGCCTGCAGGTTCTCGCAGCGGCCGTTGCAGCACGCCTCGGCGTTGCCGCACGGAGCGTTCGCCCCACACGCGCCCACGCAGGTTCCGTTCTGGCAAACCGTACCCGCGGCACACTGGGTGTCACGGGTGCACATCTGGCACGAGTGGTTCGGCAAGCAGACACCCGAGGGGCAATCCGTGCCCGTCTTACACCCCTGCTCGCAGCGGAAGTCAGCGCGGCAGTATTGGCCAGTGGGGCAATTGTCGGTCGCGCCGGGCAAGCAGGCGACGCAGGCGTTGGTGGTGGTGTTGCAACGGGGCGTCGCACCGCCACACTGCGCGTCGGAAAGGCACTGCACGCAACGCTGCATGTGGCACACGCCGCCGGGGCAATCGGTGTTCGAGAGGCAGCCCACGCAGGTGTTGCTCGAGGGGTCGCACACCGGCCGGTTCGGATCGCGGCAGTCGGCGCCCGTCGTGCACTGCACGCAGGAGCCCGTCGCCGGGTTGCACACGGTGAGCGGCGCGTTGGGGCACTGCGTGCCGTTGACGCACTCCACGCACTGACCACGCGTGGCGTCGCACACGAGCCCTGAGGGACACGTGGGGTTCTGCGAAGAGCAGCCCATCACGCAGGTGTTGTTGGTGCAGAGCTGACCCGCGCCACACTGCGAGTCGATCACGCACGCGACGCAGCCGACGCCCGCCTTGCACACGCCCTGCGGGCATCGATCTCCGTCGCCCTTGCAGCCCGCTTCACACGCGCCGTTGAGGCAGACGAACCCATCGGCACAGTGTTCGTCGACGACGCACGCGACGCACAGGCCGGTGTCATCGCACTTCATCGCGGCGGGGTTCATGCAATCCTGTTCGGTGGTGCAGGTGCCTGCGACGTTGCAGGCGCAGCCCGAAAGAAACGCGAAGAGAACGACGGCGAAGACAGAGCGCGGTGACATGCGCCGCCCTTTGTCCCTACACCGGCCTACCCGTCAAGTCTCCGGGGTCGCGGGCTTTTTCTCAGCCGCCAAGACTGATGCAAGATCGATTGGTTTTGCGCCCATCGCGTGGAACCCGCCGTCGACGCGAATGAGTTCCCCGGTGGTCGAGGGCATCCAGTCAGACATCAGCACGCACGCGGTGCGCGCGACGGCGTCGACGGCCGCGTCACTGCGTGCGTCCCAGCCCAGCGGTGCCTGCTCACCCCAGGTGTTCTCGAGGTACTTGAAGCCGGGAATGCCCTTGGCCGCGATGGTGGCGATGGGGCCGGCTGCGAGCGAGTTGACGCGAATCTTCTTGGGCCCGAGATCTCGCGCGAGGTACCGCACGATCGCCTCGAGGCCGGCCTTGCACACGCCCATCCAGTCGTAGAGCGGCCAGGCCTGCGTCGAGTTGTCGAAGTCGAGCGTGACGATGCCGCCGCCCTTGTCCATCAACGGGGCGAGGCACGCTGCCAGCTCCTTGAGCGAGAAGGCTGACACGCGAAAGGCGTTCTGCACCGACTCCCAGGGCGTGGTGAGGAACTTGCCGCCCAGCGCATCTTCGGGCGCGAACGCGATCGCGTGCAGCACGCCGTCGAGGCGGCCCCACTTCGCCTTCACCGCGTCGTGCAGCTTGGGAAAGTGTTCGGGGTTGGTCACGTCGAGCTCGAGCACCTCGGGCACGGGGTTGAGCTTCCTCGCACTGCGCTGGGTCAACGACATGGGCCGGCCGAAGCTGGTGAGGATGACCTCGGCGCCCTGCTGCTGCGCGAGCTCGGCGACGGAGAACGC
>JAYTAT010000053.1:0-2239 GCA_043737315.1 Archangium sp. | reverse complement strand
TCTACGGCTACCTCTCGGTCGCCAAGGTGGGCGAGACCTGCAAGGTCTGCGTGGGCATCTATGTGTCGAGTGCGTTGGTGTTTGCAGGCGCACTGCTGGCGCACTTGAAGAACCCCGCGCGGCCCGACTTCACCCCGCAGTCTGGCAAATTCGCCCTCTGGTTCGGTGAGGGCGTGGTGTTCGTCGCGGTGCTCAGCATCACCTACCTGGTGGTGACGCCCACGCCCGACAAGAAGACCTCACTGGCCGGTTGTGGTTCGTTGGTCAGCGGGGAAGATCCCAACGAGGTGATGTTGCCGCTGCCTTCCGGCGACGGTGAACCTGCCATCGAAGTGCTCGATCCGCTCTGCCCGGCCTGCAAGGCGTTCGACGAGCGGCTGGGCGCGAGCAGCCTGCGCAAGCGCCTCAACTTGAAGGCGGTGTTGTTCCCGCTCGATCCCACCTGCAACTGGATGGTCACCGAAGCGCTTCACCCGGGTGCGTGCGCGGTCAGCGAAGCGATTATGTGCGCCGGCGGGGTGGTGAGCGGTCGCAAGGACGAGAAGGCCGCGCAGGAGGTGCTCAAGTGGGCCTTCAAGAATCAAGAGAAGCTGCGCGAGCTTGCCGCCAAAGACGACAAGGCGCTGCGCTCGAAGATCGAACAGGTCTTCCCCGACGTGAAGGGCTGCCTGGGAAGCGCGGGCGTGAAGAGCAAGCTGACCAAGAGCCTGCGGTGGGCGGTGGCCAACGCCATCCCCGTGCTGACGCCTCAGCTCTTCGTGGGCAACTCGCGCATGTGCGACGAAGACAGCGATCTCGGCCTCGAGTTCACGCTCACGCAGATGTTGTCGAAGCAGGGCAAAGCGGCGCGCGCGTTGATCAAGCCCCCTCTGAAGCCTTCGCCGGCCATCTCTGCGCCCACGCCTGCGCCGGCCCCGAAGACGGTGGTGGTGAAGGCCCCACGTGAACCTGAACCCACCGACGAGCTGGAGACCGAGCCATGAACGAACGAGCACAGCGGTGGACATTGCTGGGCATCAGCCTCGCCATTCCCGTCATCCTGGTCGCTGCATGGGCGAGCGCCGCGCAGACCCGGCTCAAGGAGACCGCCAGCGCGAGCAACGACGTCGCGATCGCCAGCGTGACCGACGACAACTACTGCACGCCCCAGCTCAAGGCCATCATCCGCCGGGTGGCCGGTGCGTGTGGGCTCATCGAAGGGGGTGGTGGCCGCGGTTGCCAGCCGATGGAAGCGAAGAAGGTCGCGGCGCTGTCGGGCGATGACTTCAACTCGCTCTTCAAGCCGCTCTCCAAACGCGCGCACATCATTCAGTTCGACGCGAGCAAGACCGAGCTCGACCCCGATGCGGCAACCGCCATCGAGAAGGCATGGAGCGATCAACGGGGCGCCAGCTTCTTCTTCGTGGTCTCGCGCGCCAGCACCGACGGCGACGCCGTCATGAACGAGACGCTCAGCCGCGATCGCGCGAAGGGCGTGCTCGGTCACCTGCAGAGCAAGTTCAAGGACGAGGACTTGAAGAACCAGGTCGGGTTGTTGTGGCTGGGTGAGCAGTACGCGCAGCTGGGTGACGAGTTCTGCACGTGGAACCGCTCGCGTACGGGTGAGTGTTCGGCCGTGGAAATCAACCGCAGCGCCTTCGTCGCGTGGATCGATTGTGCGATCTGAGCCTGCGCTTCTTCTGGTGCTCGTGCTCTGCGCCTGTGACGAGAAGCCTGAAGGTCCACCGCCTTCACGCTTCGCGTCGGTGAAGAAGACCACGCAGGCGGCGAGCGCGAAGGCCTTCTGCGACTCGAGCTATCCCGCGGCGGGCGAGACCTCGAAGCGCTTCGTACCCGCAGCCGTCCGCGAGTTCGGGAAGCAAGGCGCGAAGTCGAAGGGCTGGACGTGGGTCAACGTGTGGGCGACCTGGTGCAAGCCGTGCGTCGAAGAGATGGGCGTGCTCAACGCCTGGCGCGATGCACTCGCGCGCGAGAACCTGGTGCTGAGCTTCGAGCTGCTGAGCATCGATGAGACCGAGGCGAGGCCGTTGCTCGAAGCGTGGAGCGGTAAGAATCTGCCCGGGCCGATTCGGTGGATTCGCTCAGAAGAAGACTTCGGGCCCTTCCTCGATTCACTCGGCGTTCCGCGCACCGCGTCGATCCCGATTCACGTGCTGGTGGACCCCAAAGGCATGGTGCGCTGCGTGCGCGTCGGGGCGATCCACGAGCAGAACTACGGCGCCGTGCGAGATCTGATCGC
>JAYTAT010000052.1:0-2240 GCA_043737315.1 Archangium sp. | reverse complement strand
AGTCAGGCGGCGCGAGCGGTGGGCACGATGCCTTGCTCTTCCAGCCAGCCCAGCGCGCGCCGCTGACGATGCGCCCGGTGCCAGGCATGCCACTGCTGCTGGCGCTCAGGCAGCCACGACAACGCCGTCTTGAAGCGCTTCTCAGGCCGTGAAGCCGAGAGGGCGAGCTCGAGCGACTCCTGCAACGTCGCGTCGCCCAACGAGGTGACGAAGGCCTTCATGTCGTCGACCTCACGCTGGGGATTGCCCGGGGGCACGCGCACGAACCGGCTGGGCTCGTTCTCGATCACCGTGACCGTCAGCCCGTCGTGCTCCGCAGGCTCGAACTCATGCGTCACGAGCAACACGTCGCCGGTGCGGAGATCGAGGTACCAGCGCAGATCCGCCGTCTCTGCTTCAAGAGCGATGGACAGCTCTTCGAGGTCGATGGGCAATGAGCAGGCCGGGGTCTTCACGCGCTGCGCCCTTACGCAACGTTGACGCTGCGCTCAAGGGGCGGCCTGACGATTCTGGCCCGCCCGTTTGACGCTGTGCGCCAAGGCTTTTCAGGCCGCGGCGGCCGCGGGGGGATCTGACGGAGGCGCATCTTCGGTGCGGACGAAGTCCTGCTCTTTGTAGAACTTCGCGTAGACCGCGAAGATCAACGCGGTGATCCAGATCACGATGATGAAGAAGTAATAGTAGGCCCCGCCGACCAGCGCGTAGGTCGACAGCTCGGCCTTGGGGCCCATCTCACCACTCGAGACGACCGCGGTTCGCTCTGGCGTCATGATGCGCAGCCGTGAGCCTTGAATCTCAGCGATGAGGAAGGTGCCCGCGAGGTCCTTGCCCTTGAGGTCCTTCACGCCGGTCTCACCGGTGAAGTCGATCTTCTGCCCCACCACGAACTGCGAGGCTTCATCGAGGGTGAGCCAGGTCTCGGCGCCCGACTCGATCTTCGTGGCGTGCACCGGCTTGATGATGGCGAAGTTCACCACGGCGACCAGCATGTTCCCGAGGCTGGTGGAGAGCAGGAAGAGCGCCATGATGAAGCTCTTGATGCGCAGCGGGGCCTGCTTGTACGAGAACTCCAGCGCGGTCACCGACACCAGCAGCTCGGCGGCGGTGAGAATGAAGTACGCGAGAATCTGCCACCACACCGACATCGACTCGCCGCGCATCATCTGGTCTTCGAGCCAGCCGACCACGATGAACGAGATGCCCATCACCACCAGACCCGCGCCGATCTTCCGCAGCGGCGTGACCTTCACGAACTTGTTCACGAACGGAAAAATGCCGAACGAGAAGACGGGCGCGAGCATCAAGATGAAGAGGCCGTTGACGACCTGAACCTGAGAAGGCTTGAAGGTGAACAGGCCGAAGATCGACTTGTCCATCAAGGGCGACTGCGCCTGCAACACCAGCGCGCCACCGTTGCCCTGGTCCCACAGCATCCAGAACAGGGCCACGAACACGTAGAGCCCACCCAGGCGCGCGATGAGCGAGAGGCCGCTGACCGAGAACACCTCTTTGACCCACGCCTTGCCCGCGGGCGGCACCATCACGTAGCGGGCACGACCGGCGATGAACACCAGGGTGGCCATCACCATCATGATCGCCGGCATGCCGAAGGCCCACTTCGGCCCCCAGTTCGGGTTCGCCAGCAGCTCGGGGCACAGCAGAATCGAGATCGACGAGCCCGCGTTGATGGCCATGTAGAACATCGAGAAGGCGCGCTCGATGAGGTGCGCGTTCTTGGCGCTGAACTGGTCGCCCACGTTGGTCGAGACGCAGGGCTTGATGCCACCGGTTCCCAACGCCACCATTCCCAGGCTGGCCACCAGCGCGAACTCGCTGTGCCCCATCAGGGCGAGCGACACACACCCCGCGGCGTAGACGATCGAGAAGACGAAGATCGTGCGGAACTTGCCCCAGAAGACGTCTGAGATGACCGCGCCGACCAACGGGAAGAAGTACGCCGCCGACTTGAAGAGCGCGCCCCAGGCCAGCGCCTTGCCGTCGGTGAACTTCATGGTGCCGACCATGAACGCCACGAGGATCGAGTTGATGCCGTAGAAACAGAACCGCTCGGCGAACTCGTTGCTGATGATGAAGGGGATGCTCGAAGGCATCTTGTTGTCAGCAGGGTCGATGGTGGTGGGTGCGGTCACGAAGGCTCCTCGTTACGTGCGAAAGCGCCGGCCCGCATAGCACGCCGCTTTCCGGGTGGGGGGTTGCCTACAGCTCGTCCGAGCGGGCCA
>JAYTAT010000051.1:0-13747 GCA_043737315.1 Archangium sp. | reverse complement strand
GGTGAATGCCGATGCCGTGCATGAGGAAACGTTTGAGCTCCTTGCCGAAGGGCGTGTCGAACTTCACGCCGACCAGCGCCTCTTTGAGTTTTTGCTTTTCTTCCTTCGTGCTCACGTCGATCGACATGCAGTTCTGCGCCTGCTCGGCCGCTGACCGCTGGCTGAAGTTCACCAGGTAGATGGGCGCCTTGTTCTGCTCGAGCAGCTTGCCCACCGTCTCGTGCAGCGGCGTCTCGGAGTACGTGAACTCCAGCGGCACCGGGCGCTGCGCAGAGCGCACCTCGATGACTTCCCGCTTCGTGATGTCCGTCAGCGACGTGGCGATCGCCGTGGTGTCGCCCAGCGTGGCCGACATCAGCAAGAACTGCGTCTCGGGCATCGAGATGAGCGGCACCTGCCACGCCACGCCGCGATCTTTGTCGCCGTAGTAGTGAAACTCATCCATCACCACGCAGTCGGCGAACTGCCGCTGCTCGCGCACGGCGAAGCTCGAGAGGATCTCTGCTGTGCAGCAGATGATCGGCGCCTTGCGGTTGATCGCCGCGTCGCCCGTCATCATGCCCACGTTCTCAGCCCCGAACGCGTCACACAGCGCGAAGAACTTTTCGTTCACCAGCGCCTTGATGGGGCACGTGTAGAAGCTCGTCTTCCCCTGCGACATGGCCATGAAGTGAAACGCGAGCGCCACCAGCGACTTGCCAGAACCCGTTGGCGTGGCGAGCACCACGTGTTTGCCCCCCAGCAGCTCGAGCACCGCTTCTTCCTGGGCGGGGTAGAGCGAGAGGCCCGTGGTGGTGACGTACTGGACGAAGCGGTCGAGCACCGCGTCTGCGGTGTGGCGAGGCTCCCCGGGTTTCGGGAGAAGGGCGGCAAGGGGTGCGGGACTCAAGGCGGCGCGAAGAGACCACGCCCGCTTCTTCTGGCGATGAACTTGTTAGCCATGAAGGCACTCGAGGTGATTTTCAAACTTTGTTTCCAGGCGGGGGGGCGCGTTGTGAATCTGTCAACCCAGCGATTTACCAACGTCGACGCGTTGACTTAACAAGATTTACAAGTGCTCCCAAATTAACCCTCTAACGCATCTTGTCATTCGGGAATCACGAAGGTACTTTGTTTGTCGTTCCAGGTAGTTGCGCCATTATCTGATTTACGGGGAGCAGCCGAATGAGCACGTCAAAGGGCATGGAAATCTCGGGCCGATCCTCCGAAATGGTGAACGAGCCGGTGCAGGATTTCCTGGTCGCGCTCGAGCGGAAGTTTGGGGAACGGCGCCGTGAGCTGCTCGCTTCGCGCAAGGGGAAACAGGCCTGGGATTTCCTGGCGCAGACCGCTTCGGTGCGAGAAGGCGACTGGCGCATCGCGCCGGTGCCCAGCGTGCTGCTCGATCGCCGGGTCGAGATCACGGGCCCCACGGATCCCAAGATGGTCATCAACGCGCTCAACTCGGGCGCGAACGTCTTCATGGCCGACTTCGAAGACTCGCTGGCCCCGGCCTGGGAAAACGTGGTCTCCGGCCAGGAGTCGCTCTTTGGCGCGGTCCGCCGCACGCTCACCTTTCAGAGCCCCGAGGGAAAGCAGTACAAGCTCAACGACACGCCCGCGGTGCTCTTCGTGCGCCCGCGCGGCTGGCACCTCGAAGAAGCGCACGCCCGCGTCGACGGCCGCCCGATGAGTGGTGGCCTGTTCGACTTCGGCGTCTTCTTCTTCAACAACGCACGGGAGCAGCTCGCGCGTGGCGCAGGGCCCTTCTTCTACCTGCCCAAGATCGAGAGCCACCTCGAGGCCCGCCTCTGGAACGACGTCTTCGTCTTCGCCCAGACCACGCTGGGCATCCCCTTGGGAACCATCAAGGCCACCGTGCTCATCGAGACGCTGCCGGCCGCCTTCGAGATGGATGAGATCCTCTACGAGCTGCGCGAGCACTCGGCGGGCCTCAACTGCGGCCGGTGGGACTACATCTTCAGCTTCATCAAGAAGCAGCCGCATCAGCTGTTGCCCGATCGTTCGCAGCTCACGATGGATAAAGGGTTCCTGCGCGCCTACGCCCAGAGACTCATTCAGACCTGTCACCGCCGCGGTGCGCACGCGATGGGGGGCATGGCCGCGCAGATTCCGATCAAAGACGATCCCGTCGCCAACGACGCTGCGCTCGCCCGCGTTCGGGCCGACAAGGAGCGGGAAGCGCGTGACGGTCACGACGGCACCTGGGTCGCGCACCCGGGCCTCGTGCCGTTGGCGAGGGCCATCTTCGATGCGCAGCTCACCGGGCAAAATCAGCTCCACGTCTTGCGCTCTGAGGTGAACGTTACGAAAGAGGATCTTCTTCGCGTGCCGGAAGGAACGCGCACAGAAGACGGTCTCCGGCACAACGTGCGCGTCGGCGTGCGCTACCTCGAGGCCTGGTTGCGCGGCCAGGGCTGTGTGCCGCTCTTCCACCTGATGGAAGACGCGGCCACCGCCGAGATCAGCCGCGCTCAGGTCTGGCAGCAGGTCCGTCACGGGGTCATCACCCCTGAGAAGCTCGACACGGTCATCGCCGAGGAGCTCTCTGGAGCGTCGGGCGGAAAGTTCTCTGAAGCGAAGTCGTTGTTCCGTTCCTTGTCGCTCGCAGCTGAGTTCGAAGAATTTCTGACCTTGCCGGCCTACCAGCAGTTGCTGGCCTCCGAAGTGCATCCAGCCTCAGCCGTCTGAATCCCTCACATCCTCCCGGTGATCTCACGCGTCCTCATTTCGAGGCCGCGAGCGACACCGCCTTGCCCTGCATCGCACCCATGAAGGAGCTGTCATGACTGAAATGGTCAAACCGACGAACCTCACCCCCGGCGATCTCCACGCGCGACGCTTCGACGGCATCAAGCGCCCCTACTCGAAGGCCGACGTCGAGAAGCTGCGCGGCTCGATCAAGGTCGAGCACTCGCTCGCGCGTCAGGGCGCCATGCGGCTGTGGGAGCTGCTGCACACCCGCCAGTACGTGAACACGCTGGGTGCCATGACCGGCGGCCAGGCCGTGCAGATGGTGCGCGCGGGTCTCGAGGCGCTCTACATCTCGGGCTGGCAGGTCGCGGCCGACGCGAACAGCGCGGGCCAGATGTACCCCGATCAATCGCTCTATCCCGTCGACTCGGTGCCCAACCTGGTGCGCCGCATCAACGCCTCATTGCGCCGCGCTGACCAGGTCGACCACGCCGAGGGCCGCAAGGAGCGCCACTGGCTCGTCCCCATGATCGCCGATGCCGAAGCCGGCTTTGGCGGGCCCTTGAACGCCTTCGAGCTGATGAAGGCGATGATCGACGCGGGCGCCGCCGGCGTGCACTTCGAAGATCAGCTCGCGTCAGAGAAGAAGTGCGGTCACATGGGCGGCAAGGTGCTGGTGCCCACCTCGCAGTTCATTCGCACCCTCGTCGCGGCTCGCCTGGCGGCCGACGTGTGCGACGTGCCCACGCTGGTGGTGGCCCGCACCGACGCGCAGTCGGCCAAGCTGATCACCTCTGACATCGACGAGCGTGATCAGCCCTTCATCGACGGCACCGAGCGCACCACCGAAGGGTTCTACCGGCTCAAGGGCAACGGTGACGACTTCGCCATCGCCCGCGGCCTGGCCTACGCGCCGTATGCCGATCTGGTGTGGTGCGAGACCAGCACGCCCGATCTCAAGCAGGCCAAACGGTTCGCCGAAGCCCTGCACGAGAAGTTCCCCAACAAGATGCTCGCCTACAACTGCTCGCCCTCGTTCAACTGGAAGAAGAACCTCGACGACACCACCATCGCGAACTTCCAGCGCGAGCTGGGCGCGATGGGGTACCGCTATCAGTTCGTCACCCTGGCCGGCTTTCACTCGCTCAACTACGGCATGTTCGAGCTCGCCTCGCAGTACCGGGAAAGCGGCATGGCGGCCTACAGCCAGATGCAGCAGGCCGAGTTCGAAAGCGAGCAGTACGGCTACACGGCGACGCGCCACCAGCGTGAGGTCGGCACCGGGTACTTCGATCAGGTGACCGAAGTCATCTCGGGTGGCAACGCGTCGACCCGCGCGATGGCCGACTCGACCGAGCAGCACCAGTTCTGACCTGAAAAAATCCCCTCTCCCTGAGGGCGCCTGGGAGAGGGCTTACTCCTGCCCCTGAAGGATCCGCTCGAAGGCCTGGCGGAACACGGCGGCCGTCTGCGCTCCTTCAATCGCGTATTTGTTGCCCACGATGAAGGTGGGCACCGAGTTGACGCCGACTTCGCGCGCGGCCGCGACGCCGGCTTCCATCTCGTGTTTCCAGAGGCCGGCTTCGACCTGCGCCTGCATCTCGACCGGGTCGAGGCCAGCCACCAGCGCGGCCGCCCCCAACACGGCCCAGTCGTGCAGATCTTCCCCGTGCGACCAGTACCGCTGCAGCACCTCGTGATGGAACGCTTCGAGCTTGCCCTTCGAGCGGGCGTACTCGGTGCACTCGTGCGCGCGCCGGCTGTTGGGCACCTGGTCGCGGTGCTTGATGACGAGGCCCAGCGCCTTCGCGCGGGCGGTCAGCGGGTTGTTGGGGTCTGCGATGGACTGCTTGATGCGCTCCGGCAGTGCCCAGCCTTCTTCAGGGGCATCGGGGCGCAGCAAGAACGGCCGCCAATCGACGACGAACTCGAACTCTGTCTTGAGCGTGTCGACCTCGCCGAGGCCGATGTAACACCACGGTCAAACGTAGTCGGACCACACGGTCAGTGAGATGGGCGCCATGGCGGCCGCTGTCGCATGGCGGTTCCGACGGGGCAAGCCCCGTATGTTGCTCAAACAATCAGGGAGGCCGAGATTTCTCATGCCTTGCCAGAAGGCCACGGCTAGCCTTGCGTCACTTATGGCCAAGGCGCGCTCGAAGAAAAAGGCGAAGTCCGGCAGCAAGACGAAGTCCAAGACGGCTCTGAAGAAGAAGCCGGCGATCAAAGCGAGGTCGGCGAAAGCGGTGAAGGCAAAGAAGCCAGCGCCGAAGAAGAAGCCCACCAGGGCACCCGCGAAAAAGGTCGCGGTGAAAGCAGCGCCGAAGAAGGTGGCCGCGAAGAAGCCGGCACCCAAAGCGACGCCGATCTCACCCCGCAAGCCGCTGGCGCCTGCCGTCGATCGGGCGCTGATGCAGGCCGACGTCGAGGGGCTGATCAGCCGCTTGCCGCCGCCCGTGCAGCCCGTGGTGAAGACGCTGCGCCGCCTCGTGCTCGAGGCTGCTCCGGAAGCGTCCGAGCTGCTCGATGACGGCTCGCCCGCGTACTTCGCCAACGGCGTCTTCGCGCGCATCGTTCCTTCGGAGCGCGTCGTGCTGGTGAAGTTCCTCCGCGGGGGTCACCTGCCTTCTGCCAACGAGCTGACCGGCGACGGCGAGACGCGCACCCTCTCGCTGAGCTCGCTGGAAGAGCTCAAAGAGACCGTGCTCCGCAAGCTGGTGCGCGAAGCGGTCATGTTGAACCTGTCGATGCCCACCACCGTTCGGGCGTGACGGTTCGCCTCGACGCGCTGATCTTCGATCTCGACGGCACGCTCGCTGATTCGATAGGCGACATCGGCGTGGCGATGAACGCGGTGTTGTCAGAGCTCTCGCTCCCTCCGCACTCGATGGAGGCCTACAAGGCCTTCGTGGGCGAAGGCGCTGAGAACCTGGCTCGACGTGCGGTGCGCGCCGCGCTCGGGCTCGACTGGCGTTCGACTCGAGACGATCCACTTCCCCGGCCCCTGGCGGAGCTCGTCGAGTCATACCGCGTGGAGTACGCGCGGCTCGAGCACGCGAACTCCACGCCGTACCCCGGCGTCGACGTGATGCTCGATGGCGTGGTGGCCAGCGGCCGCAAGATGGCGGTGCTCTCGAACAAGCGGGACGACTTCACCAAACACCTCGTGGCGCATGCGTTTGGAAGGTGGCCCTTCGTCGACGTGCGCGGCGAACGCGACGGCGTGCCGAGGAAGCCAGACCCATTCGCGGCGCTCGAGCTGGCGCGTATGTTCGATCTGCCGCCCGCCCGCATCGGCTTCGTCGGCGATACCCCCATCGACATGGGCACCGCCCAGCGTTCGGGCATGGTGGGCATCGGGGTGCTCTGGGGTTTTCGCACCCGCTCAGAGCTCACGGCGTCGGGCGCCCAGTTTCTCCTGGAACACCCTCGAGACCTGCTCGCCCTCTTGCGCTGACAGCTGAGGGCCCGCTAGACCCCGGTCACTTTCAAAGGGGGGCCAATGCGGTCATTACATTTTCTGACGGTCGTGTCTGTGGTGTTGGGGGCGGGTTGCGCGAAAGAGGCGACCTTCCAGGTGCGCGAGAGCGTGGAGCAGCTCCATGTCACGCACGCGGTTCCCGGCAGCACGCTGCTGGTGGTCGATGTCAGCGGCAAGCAGCTCGCCTCGGGCGTGGTCGACGTGCAGGGCAGCCTGGTGTTCCGCAAGCTGCCCCCCGGCAAGGACTACTTCGTCAGGACGCCGGGCCAGACGCCTGAGCAGACGCGCCCGCTCACGGTGATGTCGGTGGGCTCGAGCGCGCCGAAGGTGCCCACCTACGCCGAACAGAAGCTGGTGGCGGGCTTCAACTACCTGACCATGCGCGACGGCACGACGCTCTCGGCGTGGGTGACCTTGCCGCGCGGCCGGGGCCCGTTCCCCACGGTGGTGAACTACTCGGGCTACGACGCGTCGCGCCCCCGAGAGGCGAACCCCGATCTCGAGTTTCTCTGCACCGACTTCCCCGTGTTGTGCACGCCGCCGACCGATCCCTCCGCGATGCTGGCGGGCATGATGGGGTACGCAACCGTGAGCGTGAACGTGCGCGGCACGGGCTGCTCGGGGGGCGCCTACGACTACTTCGAGACGCTCCAGGTGCTCGATGGCTACGACGTGATCGAGATCGCCGCCGCGCAGGAGTGGACCCTGCACCACCAGGTCGGAATGGTCGGCCTCTCGTACCCGGGCATCACGCAGCTCTTCGTGGCCAGCGCCAGACCGCCGGGCCTCGCGGCGATCGCGCCGATGTCGGTCATCGGGAGCACTGACAGCACGCTGCTGCCCGGTGGCATTCTGAACGACGGCTTCGCGGTGAGCTGGGTGACCAACGTGCTCTCGAAGGCGGTGCCCTACGGCCAGGGCTGGGAGCAGAAGCGCGTCGACGCAGGCGATACCATCTGTGCCGAGAACCAGCTGCTGCACAGCCAGCTGATCGACAACGTCGCTCAGGCCCGGCAGATCACCTACTACCTGCCCGAGGAGCACGACCGCTTGAATCCCTCGAAGTTCGTGGATCGCATCGAGGTGCCGGTGCTGCTCACGGGCTCATGGCAAGACGAGCAGACGGGGCCGTACTTCTTTCTGCTGTTCGACAAGTTCGTGAACTCGCCTGCGCAGCGGATGATCGCCACCAACGGCGTGCACATCGACGGCTTTGGCCCACGCATCTCGATGGAGTGGCTGACGTTCCTCGAGCTGTTCGTGGCAAAGCGCAAGCCGTTGGATCCGATGAAGGTGCGCAACATCTCGCCGCTGCTCTACACGCAGTTCTTCGACGCGCCGATGGTGCTGCCGGCCTCGCAGTACTCCACCTACGCGACCTACGAAGAGGCGCTCGCCGCGTGGAAGGCCGAGCCCCGGATCAAGGTGCTCTTCGAGAGCGGCGCCGGCGACGTGATGGTGTTGGGGGCTCCGGAAGAGACGTTCGCGCACAGCTTCACGCAGTGGCCCCCCGCGCAGACCGACCCGCTCGAGTTTCACTTTCAGCCGGGTGCAGCGCTCGCTGCTTCCGCGCCGATTCTGAGCGCATCGGCCTCGGTGTTCTCACTCGATCCGTCGGCGGGCACGATAGGCGTGCTCGCTCCCCGCGGAAACGTGTGGGATCGCCTGCCTGACTACGCGTGGCAGCAGCCGGCCGCGGGTGGCGCGGTGGTGTTCGAGTCGCAGCCGTTGATTGACGACCTGGTGCTGATGGGCACCGCGAGCTTCGACTTCTGGCTCAACTCTCCGGTCGATGACGCCGATCTCGAGGTGACGCTGTCTGAGGTCCGCGCCGACGGCAAGGAGATGTACGTGCAGTCGGGTTGGCTGCGTGCAGGTCACCGCAAGCCGGGGCCCGACGCGACGCGCTTGTGGCCCGCGCAGACGTTGCAGGAAAACGCATGGGAGCTGCTGCCCATCAACCAGTGGACGCCAGTGCGGGTGGGCACCGCGGGCTTTGCTCACGCGATGCGCACCGGTTCGCGGGTGCGGGTGTCGATCGATACGCCCGGTGGCGTGCGGGCCGATTGGCGCTTTGCGATCAAGAAGTTCCCCGAGATGGTGAAGTACGGCGTCGCGCATGACGCGGCGCACCCCTCGAAGGTCGTGTTGCCGCGGCTTTCGGGCATTCCGGTGCCCACCAGGGCGCCGCCGTGCCCCTCACTGCGGGGCCAGCCGTGCCGCGCCTGGGTGCCCGCGGTGAACGTGCCGTTCACTCCGTAGCCGGTGGCATGCCGGGTGAAATGACTGCCCGGTGTGATCACCACCGACGCGATAAACGAGCTCTGCGGTCTGATGACGTTGGGTGACCTCAACGCTGAAAGCTTCGATGGTTGGGTCAGCCGCTACTACGCGATGCCGGGCGACGGCGGCCCCGGTTCGGTCGTCGAGCCGCGCTCTGTGGAGAGCGCCCGTTTGCGCGTGCATGCGTTCGACGCCTACCTGATGCAGCGCAGCGTGGTCGACTGCAGATTCATCCACGCGATCATCGGGTTGCGAAATGTGTTCGCCCTCTACGCCGGTATGTCGACCCCCGTGACCGTGGTCCTCGGAAACCCGGTTCCCGCGGCTCGCAAGGCGGCCCCGAAGGCGAGCTTCGGTGAGCTGCTCGAGCTGCTGCTGGGCCCCTCCGAGCACCCATCATTCTGATGCCATCGCCGGGGACCT
The DNA here is from genome assembly GCA_043737315.1 of Archangium sp. Lineage (GTDB taxonomy): Bacteria > Myxococcota > Myxococcia > Myxococcales > Myxococcaceae > Archangium_A. The sequence continues at coordinate 4,866 of JAYTAT010000051.1, read as the reverse complement.
GACGCTCCGCATGTCGGGACCCCGTGGTAGGTGGTTGGGGTGACCGAACCCCGTTGGATCTTCCCGGCAGACCGCGCCGAAGTTGCGCAAACCGACCTCGACGAGGCGGCCCGCGTGGTGGCCGGTGAACTCTCGCTGCACCCGGTCGTGGCAAAGGTACTGGTCGCTCGTGGCTACAAGACGCCCGCAGACGCCACCCGCTTCCTCTCTGACGCGCTGACCGAACTTCCCGACCCCTTCCTCATGAAGGGCCTGCCTCGCGCCGTCGATCGCATCGTGCGCGCGATTCTCGAGAAGGAAGCCGTCACGCTGTACGGCGACTACGACGTCGACGGTGTTTCCTCGACGGCGCTGCTCACCACGTTCCTTCGCCAGGTCGGGCTCGAGGTGCGCACGTACATCCCGCATCGTCTCGAAGAAGGGTACGGCCTCAACCGTGCGGCCATCGAGCGCCTCGCGGCTGAAGGTACGAAGCTGCTGGTGACGCTCGACTGCGGCATCACCTCGCACGCCGAGATCGAACGGGCCAACGAGCTGGGCGTCAACGTGGTGGTGGTCGATCACCACGCGGTACCCGAAGTGATGCCCCCGGCGGTGGCCGTGCTCAACCCGCTCCAGCCGGGCTGCGACTACCCCACCAAGTGGCTCTGCGCGGGTGGGGTGACCTTCAACCTGTGCATGGGCCTGCGGAAGGTGCTGCGAGAGCGCGGCTTCTTCGCCGGCAAACAAGAGCCGAACTTGAAGCAGCTCCTCGACCTGGTCGCGTTGGCCACCGTCGCCGACGTGGTGCCGCTCACCGGCGCCAACCGCATTCTGGTGACGCACGGCCTCAAAGAACTGACCGCCGGCCGCCGCCCGGGCGTGCGCGCGCTCAAAGACGTGGCCGAGGTGGGGGGCATCGAGATCACCGCAGGCACCGTCGGCTTCCGCCTGGGGCCGCGCATCAACGCCGCCGGCCGCCTCGACGACGCGTCGGTGGGGCTGCAGTGCCTGCTGGCGAAGGACTACGAGACGGCGCTCCCGCTCGCCCGCGCGCTCGACTCTGCCAACGCCGAGCGGCAGCAGATTGAACGCGCCATGCTGACGGGCGCCATCGAGCAGGCCGAAGCCGCGGTCGCCCGGGGCGTGCGCGGCCTGGTGCTCTCTTCCCCCGACTGGCACCCGGGCGTGGTGGGCATCGTCGCCTCGCGTATCGTCGAGCGTTTCTCCCGCCCGACCATCTGCATCGGCGTGCACGACGGCATGGGCAAGGGCTCGGCCCGCAGCATCGAAGGCTTTCACCTGTACGACGCGATCAAGTCGATCAGCGGCTCCCTGGCCCGCTTCGGTGGACACAAAGCGGCGGCCGGCCTCTCCATCGACCCCGCGAAGTTGGCTGAGTTCACCCAGGCCTTCGAGGCGGTGGCGTTCGCGTCGCTCGAAGAATCCGCCCTCGTGCCCCGCTGCCGCATCGACGCGGTGGTGAACGCGAAAGACCTCGACGAGAAGACGGTCGAGGCGCTGCAGCGTCTGGCGCCCTTCGGCATGGGCAACCCCGAGCCGGTGCTGGCGATGCGCAATCAGTCGGCTGCGCCCCGGGTGCTGCAGAACAAGACGCCCGGTGAGCCGGGGCACTTGAAGCTCACCCTCGACTCCGCGCCTGCGTTCGACGTGATCGGCTTTCGGCTGGCAGACAAGGTGGGGCTCACCGAGGGCCCGGTCGATCTCGCCTTCAAGATCGCGGTCGACGAGTTTCGCGGCGTGCGGCGGCTCGCGCTCAAGCTCACTTCACTTCGAACCACGCCCGCCTGAGAGCACTCAGCCTTTCAGAAGAGGAGCCCCAACCCGCCGCCGAAGTACATGTCGTGCATGTACCCGCGGATGAAGCGGGTGACCTCGATGCGAAACTGCAGGCGCACGCTGCCATCACCCACGATGGCCGGCCGGCCGCGCAGCCCGATGCCGTACTGAAAGAGAAACTTGGTGCCGCCCAGGGTCACGGTCTGCGCGTCGATCTTCGTGACGCTGTACGAGTAGTCGAAACCCAGGCCCAGCTGCCCGTAGATGGCCACCGGTGAGCCGTTGCCGAACGGAATGGCGAAGGCCGGCGCGAGCGTGAAGTTGTGCAGGTGCGTGTCGACGTTGACCTGGTTGGTGCCTTCTTTGGTCGCGGCGTAGGTCCACGCGACGTCCATGAAGAACATCTCGCGCAGGTACTCATCGGGGATGAGGCGGCCGAACTCCCAGGTGAAGCGCAGGCCGAAGAAGTACCGGGCATCGACGCCTGCTTTGGGTGAGTCGAGCAGCGCCACGCCCATGAAGATGTCGCCGCCGATGCCGATGTTCGGGTCGTCGACGCTGGCGAGGGTCTCTTCGCCATCTTTCTCTTCCTGGTCTTCTTCGCGGATCTCTTCTGCGCTTCGCTTCTTCTTGGCCTTCCTGGGCTTGAGCGTCTGGGACGCCGAGTCCTCCCCGTCTCCGTAGGGAATGGGGGCGTCGTCATCGCTCTGGGCATACGCCGCCATCGACGCGGCCAGGGTCACTGCCAGCAGGGTCCTGGTCATGGTCATGGTTGTGAGAGGGGTGGGCAGATGGTGTTGTTACGGCCCGCGGTGGCAGGGCAGTTGCGCATCGAAGGCAGGCCGTCGACCTGACAGGGCCAGCTGCCGCACCGCAGCTGCATGCGCGATGAGAACTCAGTGCAGACCTGCTTCTTGAGCTCAGGGTCGGTGACGTGCGCGGCGATGATGTCGACCACCGCCTCCTGCGTGAAGTTCCTGGGGGTGTTGAGGTTCTTGGTGATCAGCTGGCGCAGCCCCGGCGTGATGGGCGACTCGTCGTCGTACGCGTCGATGAGCGCCTTCTGGAGGATCTCAAGCTTCCCGAGCTTGTTGCCCGCCTGGTACAGCGAGGCCGCGATGATGTTGCCCACCTTGTACATCTCGGGCGCGCTGACCCACTGCTGCTGGGTGAAGTTCTGGAACGCGGTGCGCAGCGGCTCATCCATGCAGGCGTCTTGACGGCCCACGTTGCGGAAACCCACGGTGCGCGCGTCGGAAAGCGAAATGGCCAGGAAGTTCGGCCGGCAGCCCGCAGGCTCGCCGCAGGTGACCGAGAAGCCGTGGAAGTCGGCGAGGCCCTCGTCGAGCGACTTGAGCAGGTTGAAGGCTTCGAGCGACCACAGCCCCAGGGCCGGGTGCACCCCTTCGTTGGACAGGGCCTTGAAGTTGAAGACCCGGTGCGCAGTCTCGTGGCCGACGACCCCGATGTTCATCGAGAGGGGGATCAGCTGATCGTTCTTGAACGGGGTGATGACGAAGCTCTTGATGAACGACAGGTAGAGCATGTTGTCGCTCAGCGATGGCGCGTTGAGCTGCACGTCAGACCAGTAGTGCACCCGCATCGGCCGCAGCTCTGTGGGGTCGACGCCGTCGTAGATGCCGTTGAAGTAGAGGTAGGCGCGCTCGAAGTTGTAATACGTGGACACCATGTTCCACGTGTGGAAGTCGGCGGGCCACAACACGCCCGAACGATCCACGTAGTGGCCTCGCACGTCGCCGCCCTTGTCTTTGACGATGACCTCGTAACGCTGTTCGTCGGTCATGCCCTGAATGCCGCCGTTGATCTGCTGCACCGGATCGTTCGGGTTGATCACCACCCGGGTGCTGCCGATCAACGTCACGACGTCGCCCTTGAGCGCGGTCATGTCTTTGATGGTGGTCAGCTCGACCTCTGTGGTCTGGAGAGCGCCGGCCTGATCAGGAATGAGCGCCATCACCTTCACCGGCGCTTTGGGGTTCGGGCCGCAGGCCACCAGCAGGGCGAGCACACCGAGGGGCAGAAGACGAGACATAGAACCGGGTTGTACTACGGAATTTCTGATAACGAGCCGCATCCATGAGCGAGTTCATTTCCACGGTGAAGCGCACGCATTCCTGTGGGGCGCTGCGGGCAAAGGACATCGGTTCCACCACGGTGTTGTTCGGCTGGGTTTCGAACCGGCGTGACTTCGGCGGGTTGATCTTCATCGACCTGCGCGACCGCGATGGGCTCACCCAGGTGGTGTTCGACCCCGGCATCTCGAAAGAGGCGCACGCGCTGGCCGAGTCGTTTCGCAGCGAGTGGGTGGTCGGCATTCGCGGCGAGGTGCGCTCGCGCGGCATGCAGTTCAACAAGAAGGAAAACAAGATGATGGCGGCGACCAACCCCAATCTCGCCACCGGCGAGGTCGAGGTCTACGTGTCCTACGCCGAGGTCTTCAACAGGTCTGAGACGCCTCCGTTCGAAGTGAACGAGAACAGCGCCACCTCGACCAGCGAAGAGAAACGCCTCGAGCACCGCTACCTCGATCTGCGCCGCCCCTCGCTGCAGAAGAAGTTGATCACCCGCTCGAAGATGAACGCGGCCACCCGCGCGTACTTTCACGAGAACGGGTTCCTCGAGCTCGAGACGCCCTTCATGGGCCGCTACACCCCGGGCGGCGCGCGCAACTTCCTCGTGCCCTCGCGCCTCAACCCCGGAAAGTTCTACGCGCTGGCCGAGTCGCCGCAGCTCTACAAGCAGCTGTTCATGGTGGCGGGCTTCGATCGCTACTTCCAGATCGTCAAGTGCTTCCGCGACGAAGACCTGCGCGTCGATCGCCAGCCTGAGTTCACCCAGATCGACGTCGAGATGTCGTTCGTCAAGCAGGAGGACATCTTCGAGATCATCGAGGGCCTGCTCAAGCGCATGTGGAAAGAGGTCCACAACATCGACCTCCCTGCGTTCCCAAGGCTCGACTTCGACGAGTCGATGGCGAAGTACGGCAACGACAAGCCTGACCTTCGCTTCCGCATGGAGCACGTGGTGCTCAACTCGATCATCGAGAAGTTCGGCGCTGAAGGCGGC
>JAYTAT010000050.1:0-2242 GCA_043737315.1 Archangium sp. | reverse complement strand
CGCTGGTGGAGATCGCCAGGATGGCGGCCCAGGTCAACGATCGATCCCAGAACATCGGGGCCCGCCGGCTGCACACCCTGCTGGAGCGCCTGCTCGATGAGGTGGCCTTCTCGGCCTCGGAGCTCGTCGACAAGCAGTACCGTATCGACGGGGCGCTGGTCAGGGCTCGCCTGTCAGATCTGGTCAAGGACGAAGACCTCTCGCGGTACATTCTGTGACGACCATGAACCAGCCGCTTTCCATGAAGACCCACACCACCGAAGTGATCGATCAGGCCAAACACGTCCTGCTCCAGAACTACAAGCAGCAGCCCATCGTGCTGGCGCGCGGTGAAGGCAGCTACCTGTGGGACACCGACGGGCGTCGCTACCTCGACCTCATCGCGGGCATCGCTACCTGTGCGCTGGGTCACTGCCACCCGGGCGTGATCGAGGCGGTCAAGAAGCAGCTCGATACCCTCTGGCACGTCTCGAACGTCTTCTACTCAGAGCCGCAGATTCAGCTCGCTGCCCGGTTGACTGCGGCCTCGGGGCTGCCTGGTGCGCGCGCCTTCTTCTGCAACTCGGGCGCGGAAGCGAACGAGGCGCTCATCAAGCTCGCGCGTCGTTACCAGCACGTGGTCAAGGGCAACGCCGAACGCTCCGATGTGCTCACCTTCGTGGGTGGTTTTCACGGCCGTACGCTCGCCACCGTCACGGCCACCGCGCAGCCCAAGTACCAGGCCGGCTTCGAGCCGCTGCCGGGCGGGTTCGTGTACGCCCCCATGGGTGACCTCGAGGCGGTCAAGAAGCTCGTCGGGCCCACCACCGCCGCCATTCTGGTCGAGCCGATTCAGGGCGAGGGCGGGGTCAAGCCGACGCCCGAGGGGTTCTTGAAAGCCCTGCGCGCGTTGTGCGACGAGCACGGGCTGCTGCTGATGATAGACGAGGTGCAGACGGGCATCGGCCGCACCGGCAAGCCCTTCGCCTTCCAGCACGATGGCATCGTTCCCGACGCGTTCTCGCTGGCCAAGTCGTTGGGTAACGGGCTGCCCATCGGCGCCATGGTGTGCACCGACGAAGCCGGTAAGGCGCTGCCCACCGCGACCCACGGCTCCACGTTCGGAGGAAACCTGGTGGCCTGCGCCGCGGCAATCGCCACCTGGGACATCGCGACTTCGGCGACCACGATGGCGGAGACCACGGCCAAGGGCGAACACCTGAGGGCCCTCGCGCTGGCCATGAAGGCACGTCACCCCACGCGGATCATCGATGTGCGCGGCAAAGGCATGCTGTTCGGCATCGAGCTCGATACGGGCGCCGCCGACGTGCTCGCCCGCTGCCGGGCCAATGGTTTGTTGGCCAATCTGGCCGGCGAGAAGACCATTCGCTTTGCTCCTTCGTACCTCGTCACGCGTGAGCAATTGGGCGAAGGCCTTGCCATCTTCGAAGCTTCGATGTGACATGAAGCGCTTCGAAGCTGGGGGGGGCCACCACGTGTCCGTAGATGAAAAGGTCGACCTCGACGAGGTGCGCAAGGAAGAGATCCTTGCCCTCGACGCCAAGGTGGCCTCGAACAACCTCTTCGAGTTTCTCGGCGTTCCTTCGGGCGCGTCGGCCGATGAAGTGCGCGCAGCGTTTCGCGACGCGTCGCGCAAGTTCCACCCCGACAAATACTTCGGGAAGAACCTGGGCAGCTTTCGCCTCAAGCTCGATCGCATCTTCAAGCGCATGGTCGAGGCCAATCAGACGCTGTGCGACCCGGAAAAGCGTGAGGCCTATCTGGCGGCCAACCCCTTCGTTCGGGCGGCGGCGCGCGCCACCACGAAGACCACCACCGCCTCCAAGCCTGAAGCGCGCACCGAGACCGAAGAGGCGCGTGACTCCGAGCGCCGGCAGCGGTTGGCCCGTCACCCCTACCTGGCCAAGGTCACCAAGGTGCAGGAGTACTTGAGCAAGGCCAAGGAGCACGCGAGCAAGCAGGAGTACAGCCAGGCCGTCACGCACCTGAACAACGCCGCGTTGCTCGACCCCCTGCACGCCGAGGTGAAGGCGCTCCTGATCGAGGTGCGCAAGGCGGCCGACCTGATGCGCTCCGAGTCGAGCTTCAAGCACGCCCTCGAGGCGCTCAACCGGGGTGACGAAGAGCTCGCGCTCCAGGCGCTCAAGACTGCGGTCAATGCGAACCCACTCAACTTCAAGGCGGCTCACAAGACCTCGATGTTGCTGGAGCGGCGGGGTGACCCCCGGGAAGCCGCGAGTTT
>JAYTAT010000049.1:0-2248 GCA_043737315.1 Archangium sp. | reverse complement strand
TCTCCATCAGCGGCCCGAACTTGAGCCCGGCCAGCGCCGGATCTTTCGAGGTGGCGATCGCCTTCATCGCGGAGTCCATCACCAGGGTCTCGCGAAACGCGCCCAACGACTGCAGCCGCGCCGTGCGGTTCATGCCGGTGGAGAACGAGGTGTAGTTGCGGTTGGGGCCGAACAGGCCGCAGAAGCTGGGCGTCAGGTTGACGCCGATCGCCACGCCGAGCCCGGGCACCTGGAGAATCTCTGACAGGCGCGAGATCTCAGGGTGCGCGCTCATGGTGTCCTTGGTGAAGCGCTGAATCTCGATGGCCGCCTTCAACGTGGCGCCCGCGCGTGAGGCCGCGTCGTCCTTGAAGAACGGAGGACCGAAGAGCCCAATCACGCAGTCGCCGACCATCTTGTCGAACACGCCGCCGTGCCGATGAAGAATGCGCACCGCTTCTTCAGACCAGTCGTCGACGAACTTGCCGATGCGCTCGGGCCGCTCGAGCACCTGCTCACAGATGCGGGTGAAGCCGTTGATGTCGGCGAAGATGATGCCCACCTCTTCGGCGCGCGGCGCGAGGTAGCTGCGCTCGTAGTCGGGGTCGCGCAGCAGCTCGTCGATCGCCCGGCCCGAGAAGAACTGCGAGAGGTGAATGCGCTCGCGGTTGTAGTCGATGAGCCGCTGGCTGAGCGTGGAGCCGAGCAGGCGCAGCAGCTCCATGGTGTACGAGGAGAAACCATCGCCGTTGCTCCACACCATGATCTTCCCGAGCGCGTGTGACTCGGCCACGCCGCTGATCAGCACGGTCTCGACGGCTTTGCGATTGCCCAGCACGGCCTGCAGCTGGCGGTCGTGCGGCATGATCAGGTTTTGCCCGTACGCGCGGATGGCGGCGTCGAGCTCGGGGTCTTTTCGGCCATTCGACGAGTACTCGAGCTGGCCGTACTTGTACGTGCGGTAGTGCAGCGCGCCTGACTCCACCGCGTCGCGGTACATCAGCAAGAAGCCGGGCACCTTGACGCGCTCGCACAGGGCGCGCACGGCGCCGTCCATGCCGGTCTCGAAGACGCGGTTGGACAACGAGTGGTTGATGGTGACCAGCACCTGGTGTTTCTCAGAAGCGGTCTGGATCGAAGCGAGCACCGTGTCGAGCTGCTCTGCGATCGCATCGAGCAGGCGGCCCAGCCGCGCCGCGTCACCGGTGCGATCACCTGCGAAGAGCACGCCGATCGAGCCCACCTGATGACCGACCAGGTCGAGCGCCTGGCTGCACAACGTGTCGCCTGACTCGAGCTTGCGCGCGCCCCAGCGGGCCGCCTCGAGGTAGGTGCCCGCAAAGACGCCGCCGAAGTCGCCGTGGTGGAAGGTGGCCTGGGCCAGCTCCTCGTCGAGCGTGCTGACCACCGCGCCCTTCGCGCCGACGACCTCGAGCAGCGGGGGAAAGAGCCGCTTGAAGGTCTGCTGCAGGCTCTCGCGGGCCTTGAGCGATTCTTCGAGGAGATCGTCGACCGTCCTGGAGACCAGCCGCAGCAGCTTGAGCTCTTCGAACGTCAGTTCGGCATCCATGTGGGACAAGAAAGTAGCAGAGAACATGAGGTGGCCAACGATCCGGCTACAATAGGCCCCATGCTCCTCGCGACTGCTGCTGCCTTCCTGCTCTCGACCTCGGCCGGCACCAAGCCCAACACCTACAACGAGCGTTGGCTGTGCGACCTCTGGGCGGGGGCACAGTGCCACGCCACCAGCTGCCAGAAAGACGGCAAGGTGCGCTGTGAGGCGGTCTCCAAGCAGTGCGAGGCGACCGACCGCGAGGCGACCGTCGACTCGGGCCGCGCTGCCAAGAAGGCTGCCTGCGCACGGGCGCTCCTCAAAGAGGACTGCGGTGCCAAGAAGCCCCCCGAATGTGATGGGTTGCTGTAGGCCTTACCCGCTGGCGCAGGGTGAAAGAGCTGAGTAGGACTTGGTGGATGACTCGCCTGTCGACGCTCACCGCTCTTCTCGCCTCTGTCGCGTTTGCCCAGGGCGAAGCGCCCCCGGCTGCGGCCCCTGCCATCAAGCCCAGGCTCACCGTGATGCCGTTCGCCGCGTTGACCGGCGACGTGCCTCAGCGCGCGGGCACCAAGGCGGTGGGCATGCTCACCACCGAGTTCAAGAGCGCTGACTCCTTCGCGCTGATTGACGGCAAGAAAGAGAAGGGGGCCGGCAGCGCTGAAGAGGCGCTCGAGGCCGCTCGTAAGGCGGTCACCGAAGCGAAGAACCTGCGCG
>JAYTAT010000048.1:0-5695 GCA_043737315.1 Archangium sp. | reverse complement strand
CCCGTCAACACGCCGCGGTGAACTTCGCGCTCTACGAAAAGGGCGTGCGCCGACAGTGGGTGCTCTCGGAATACCAGACCGTCACCGCCGAGGCGCAGACGCTGAAGATCGGCGAGTCCACCCTGCAAGCGCGCGCCGATGGCAGCCTCGTGGTGCAGGTGCTCGACAGCACCGCTTTGTGGGGCAGGCCGGTCGAAGCGACGCTCGAGTTGACGCCCGAGGGGCCCGGTCACGCACCGATTCGCCTGGTCGACGGCCTCGAGCACTGGTGGCAGCCGATCGCCCCGCGCGCCCGCGCCACGCTGACCATGCCGAAGCTCGGGCTCAAGCTCGAAGGCCGCGGCTACCACGACGGCAACCACGGCGAGGTCCCGCTCGGCAGCGACCTGCGTGGATGGGATTGGGTTCGCAGTCACTCGCACGACCGCACCCGCATCACGTATCGCCCGTGGCACGCAGGGCCTTCGTGGCAGGTCGAGGTCGACGAGAAGTCGGTGGCGGTCAATCAGGTCTGCCTCCCGCCGCCGGCGTCTTCGCGCACCGGGTGGGGGCTTCCGGTGCCGAAGCTGCAGAAGAGCAGGCTGCTCGAGTCGTCGCCGTTCTACGCGCGGCTCGAGTCAGGCGACACGTTGTGTGAGTCCGCTGACTTTCAGCGCTTTCACTCACCGTGGATTCGCTGGATGGCGGGCCTGCGCACGAGGGTGGCTTCATGATCACCTTCCTCGCCGTCTGGTTGACCGTCGCGACCTTCTTCACGGTGATCGCGCTCATGCGTTTTCTTGCGGTCACGAGCCGCAGCGCGCCCCGCGTCGACGTGTCTCGGCAAGGCGTCTTTCTGCTGCGCCCCGTCGATGCCGCCACGCCCGACGAGCTCGAGAACCTCGCTGCGCCGATATCGGGCGTCACCCACGTCGTGCTCGCGCCCTTTCGACCGCGTCTCAACGATGAGGTGCAGTGGTTGCCTTCTGACCCGCTGCAGCACAACCGGAAGCTGGGGCACCTGCAGTACGCGTTGTCGATTCTCGAAACGGGCGGCCGCCCCGTGCTGGTGGTCGATGCCGACGTGCGGGTCGACGACGCGTTGGTCGACGCCTTGTTGACCGAGCTCGCTTCGGGAGCAGATCTCGCCTGGGCCGCACCCCGGCCGATCGAAAGCGGCGTCACGCGCGGTTTGCTGGTTCAGTCGCTGCACAGCTTCCAGGCGCTCAATGCGCTCAGCGGCGGCGCGAAGCCCGTGTGTGGCAAGGCCATCGCGCTCAATCCCCGCGCGCTCGAGGTGCTGCGCTCTCTGCCTGACTGCCTGGGTGAAGATCTCGAACTCGCGCGCAAGCTTCACCAGCAGAACCTGAAGGTCTCGTTGGCCGGTGAAGCGAACGTGCCGGGTGCGCCCGCTTCGTTCAACGTGCTGATCGCCCGCTTCACCCGCTGGATGCAGGTGCTCAAGGCCCATCGTCCCCTGCTGTTTCCCACCATTCCTCTGCTCTTTGCCGCCACCCCGATGCTCGCCCTCGCCGCGGCGCTGCTGGGTTCGACGCCGTTGCTGCTCGGAGCGCTGGGCCTGGTGTCGGCGCGCGCGACGCTCGCAGCAGTGCTCGAGCGCAGGGCCTTCACGTTCGGTGCGTGGTTCGGCGCCGAGCTGCTGCTCTTGTTCTGCTGGCTCAACGCGCTGGTGTTGGGCTCGAAGGTCACCTGGCGTGGGCGGGTGATGGAAGTCGGCCTTCATGGCCGCCTCAGCCGCGCCGGAGGCGTTCCGTGATCACCGACGCCAAGAGCATGGTGCTCACGTGGGGCCTGGGCCAGTACGTGGAATGGAAAATCCGCAGTGCGTTTCGCGGCATCTGGCTCGACGGCGCGCTGCCTGAGGGAGACGAGGGCGTGATCTGCTACGCGAACCACTCCAGCTTCTGGGACGGGTTCGTCGCGCACGTGCTCGCGAAACGTGCCGGCCGCGATCTCTACGCCGTGATGGAAGAGCAGAACCTCGAGCGGTACCGCTTTCTGACCCGCATCGGCGCCTTCTCGATTCGCCGAGGTGATTCGCGGTCGGCGCTGCAGACCTTTCGACACGCGCGGTCGCTGCTGCAGCGCCCGAAGTCGGCGGTGCTCATCTTCCCCCAGGGGAAGATCGAGGCGAACGCGGTGCCTCCGCTGAAGTTCGAGCGCGGCACCGAGTTGCTCGCACGCATGGCGAAGGCGCGGTGTGTGCCCGTCGCCTTTCGCTACGCGTTCTTCGAACACGAACATCCCGACGTGTTGGTGAAGGTCGGTGAAGCCCACGCGCCCGCGCCGCTGGCCGACCTCGAGTTGCGGCTGGGTGCGCTGGTCGGAGAACTTCAGGCCGTCAGGAACGTCGACTCGCTGCAGCCGCTCGTGCATGGAAGACGCTCGATCGCCGAGCGGTGGGATGCCGTGAGGGGGCTGCCGTGACTGGGCGCGCGTACCGGATCCAGGTGGCGGCCCAGGTCTCGGGCGTGAAGGAAGGCCTCATTCGCGCGTGGGAGCGTCGCTACGGCGTGCTCGACCCGGCGCGCACGCCCGCGGGTTACCGCACGTACAGCGACACCGACATCGAGGTGCTCAAGAGGCTCAAGCAGCTCACCGACGAAGGCGTTTCGATCGCGCAGGCCGTCGAGCTGCTGCCGAGCATTCGCCGCGAGGTGAAAGCACGCAAGACCGGGAAGGGCATCAAGGTGCCTCGCGCGACCCAGCTCAAGCGCTGGCGCGACGACATTCTGCTCGCGGCGCAGCGGCTCGATCAACCCGAGATCGAGGCGACGCTCGACGAAGCGCTGCGCTCCACGACGCCGGTGGCCTTCTACGAAGACCTGGTCGCTCCCCTGCTCCGCGAGGTCGGCGAACGGTGGTCTCAGGGCACGCTGACGGTGGCAGAAGAACATCTGATCTCCTTCGCCGCCCGCGAACGCCTCATCTCGTTGCTCTCCGGGGCGCCTCGCAGGACCTCGCGTCACGTGGTCTGCGCGTGTCCCAGGGAAGATCAACACGAGCTCGGCCTCCTCGGGGCGGCCCTTCGCTTTCGCCACGCGGGCTGGCGGGTGACCTTTCTGGGCGCGCGCACGCCAGCCGAGCATCTCGAGCGTGTGGTGCGGACCCTCGAGCCACAGCTCGTGGCCCTCTCGCTCATCGAGACCTCGGGCGCTGAGGACTATTTGAACGAACTTGCAGCGCGGCTTCCCCCGGGCGTGCACGTGGTGGTCGGTGGCCACGCCGCGCAGCTGCATGCCGCGCTCGCCGAGAAGCTTGGTTTTCAGGTCGTCGCCACCGATGCAGATTGGACGAAGCTCTTGAGGAAAACGCGATGAAAGTTCTGATTGTCGGAGCAGGTCCCGGTGGGCTCGCTGCAGCCATCAATTTTGCAGGCATGGGTCTCGACGTGACGGTGGTCGAGAAAGAACAGATCCCCGGGGGGCGCATGCGGGGCCTCTCGCTGGGCGACTACGAGGTCGACACCGGGCCCACCATTCTTCAGCTGCCCCAGGTGCTGGAGTCGGTGTTCCTCCGCGCCGGCAAACGCCTGCAGGACTACGTCACGCTCAAGCAGCTCGAGCCCAACACCCGCATTCATTTCTGGGACGGCACGCACCTCGACACCTCAGCCGACCCTGCGCGCATGAGGGAGTCGTTGCAGAAGCTCGACCCGAAGCTCCCCCAGGCGTTCGATCGTTGGCTGGCTGACGCGAAGTCGAAGTACCCCATCGCGTACGGGAAGTTCATCTGCACGAACGCCGACTCGCTGGCCTACTACGCACCGTGGCGCTTGATGGGCGCGCTCAAGTTCAAGCCGTGGCAGTCGCTCTACAGCCACCTCGATTCGCACTTTCACGACGACCGCGTCACCTACGCGCTGAGCTACCCCTCGAAGTATCTGGGGCTCCACCCCACCACCTGCTCGAGCGTGTTCAGCGTCATTCCCTTTCTCGAGCTGCAGTTCGGGGTGTGGCACGTGATGGGCGGCTTTCGCTCACTGGCCAAAGGCATGGCCCGCTGCGCGGAGGATCTGGGCGCGAAGTTCGTCTACGGCCAGGGCGTGGCAGAGGTGCTGGTCGAGAAGGGCCGCACCACGGGCGTGCGTCTGGCGAGCGGTGAGACATTGTCGGCTGACACGGTGGTCATCAACGCCGACCTGCCGTACGCGGCGACCAGGCTCATCGCCCCGAAGACCCGCGAAGGCACCAGGCTGTCGGACGCCAAGCTGGAAAAGGCGAAGTACAGCTGCAGCACCTTCATGCTGTACCTCGGGCTCGACAGACGTTTCGACGAGCTGCCCCATCACCTCATCCATCTGTCGAATGCTGCGCGGCGCACCGATGCCAGCGCGCTGGAGGATCGAGAAGCCGATCTCGAGGATCCGCCGTTCTACGCGTGCAACCCCACGCCCACCGATCCTTCCGGAGTTCCCGAAGGGCACTCATCGCTCTACGTGCTGGTGCCCACGCCGAACACGGGCCGGCCGATCGACTGGCCCACGGTTGAGAAGGAGCTCACCGCGAAGGTGCCGCGCTGGCTCGAGAAGGTCGGCATGAAGGGCGTCGAGAAACACATCAAGGCCAGCCGCGCGTTCACCGCCCAGACCTGGCGCGACGACTTCAATGTCTTCCGCGGCGCGGTCTTCAATCTCTCGCACAACTGGACGCAGCTGGGTCCGCTGCGGCCCAAGGTGAAGTCGCCCGACGTCGAGGGGCTCTTCTGGGTCGGTGGTGGCACGCACCCGGGCAGCGGGCTGCTCACCATTCTCGAGAGCGCCAACATCGCGGGCGACTACCTCGCGCAGCAGCTGGGCAAGCCGGGCCTGCCGAAGTGGCCGTACACGCCCGGTCTGGAAGCCAGGCTCGCCGCTTAGAACCGTACGCAGGGGGGGCGCCCCCTCGTCACCGCCCCATCAGACCGCCGGTGGATCGCTCTCGCGCGCGAAGTGCCGGTGTTTGGTGAGCGCGCCGATGAAGGCCGAGACCTTGCCGAGCACCAGGCCCGGGTCTGGCGCGCCGTCAGGCAGGGTGTCGGGCAGGCCGGCAGCGTCGAACACCGAGCTGCCTTCGCCCAGCATCAAGATGGTCTTGCAGTGCCGGTACTGGTCTTTGACGAACTCGACGGCCTGCACTGCTTCGGCGAGGGCGTGATCGTTCGAGGGGATCACCACCGCATCCCAGAGCACCGATGGCGCCACCTCGAGGGAGACCTCGACGTGAATGGGCTCGCCCGTGGCCGGCTGCACCTGGCCCAGCCGCACGCCGATGAACCGGGGGATCGCTCCGGCCTTCACCAACGCCGCGTGGGCCGCGCGCAGCGAATCACCATCGATGCCATCGGCGACCAGCAACGCCACCTTGCGGGTCTTCACGCCCAGCGCACCGGGGCGCGCGAAGAGCGACAACGCAGCAGAGGTCTCGACCTCGGGCTTCGTGGGTCGGGTGAGCACTTTTTCCTGGGCGGGAGGCACGGGCATGCCCAGCCCATCGGCCACACCTTGCGCGAGCTGTGCGTCGACGTTGACCAACATCGAGATGACCCGCTCGCGAATGGCCTGCGGCTGCACCTTGGTCAGCTCGAAGCGGAACGCGCCGATGATGTGGTTCTGCTCGACGGCCGACTGGCTCTTGAAGAAGAGGCGAGCCTGGGTGAAGTGGTCGGCGAACTTCTCGGGCTTGCCGCGCACCTTGTCGTCCTGCACCGGCTCGGG
>JAYTAT010000047.1:0-2253 GCA_043737315.1 Archangium sp. | reverse complement strand
ACTGCGTGGCGGCCGAGGTCCACTCCTTTGCGTGCGCGTCGAGCGCGCGTTCAGCCGAAGCGAGCGCGGCCGCAGAGAAGGGCTTCGTCACCTTGCCGAACGAAGTGGTGAGCCGCGCACGCAAGGTCTCGTCCCACACGCCGGTCAGCTCGTTGCCGACGGCGGCACAGCGGCCCTGTTCGCGTGCACGCGAGAAGAGCTGCACCCCGCCCACCACGAGCAACACCACCGCGACCGCCACCCAGGGGAGCGCCTTACGCCGCCACTCGTCGGGCGCGCGATCGAGCTCGTGCAGCAGTGCCTCCATGCGGGGAAAGCGCTTGTCGGGATCGCGCTCGAGACCGCGCACCAGCACCGCGTGCAACCAGCTGGGCACCTTCGTGCCACGAGGGCGGGGCGGGAGCGGGCTCTTCAGCAGCGCGTGGGTGGTCTCGGCCACCGAAGTACCGGTGAAAGGGCGCTGGCCGTAGAGGCCTTCCCACAGACAGATGCAGAACGAGAACTGATCACTGCGCGCGTCGGGTGTCTTCGCTTCGGCCTGCTCGGGCGACATGTAGCCGACCGTGCCGACCACCAGGCCGCCGCGCGTCAGCGGTTCTGCAAATGAGTTCGAGTTGAGCTTGCCCGAGTCGTCCCCCATCGCCGTGGGCATCGAGGCGCCGACTGGCTCGATGCTCCCGTCGGCACGCGCGACGCCGAAATCGGTGACGCGTGCGCGGCCGTCTTCGCCGACCAGCACGTTGGCTGGCTTGAAGTCGCGGTGCACCAGGTGCGCTGCATGCGCTGCGGCCAGACCGCGGCCGGCTTGCAGGAAGAGCGCGACGACCTCGCGCCAGCTGCGGTGTTGGGCGCGCTCCCAGCTGCGCAGGGTGATGCCGGGCACGTACTCCATCGCGATGAAGATGCCGCCGCGGTGCTCGCCCACGTCGAACACGTTGACCACGTTCGGGTGGCTCAGCCGGGCCATGGCCTGCGCCTCGCGCAACATGCGGCCGTGCGCGGTGGGGTCGGTCGTGCCGGTCACGTGCAGCGTCTTGAGCGCGACGCGTCGATCGAGGTCGGGATCGTACGCGGAGTACACCGCGCCCATGCCGCCCATGCCCACGATGTCGATGACCACGAAGCGGCCGACGGCGGTGCCACGCTCGAGCGCGGGGGCGGTCTCGACCGGGCGCGGCAGCTGCGTGGCCGAAAGCTCTTGCGTGGGCGCGTCACGAGCCAGACGCCGCTTCTGGTCGACCACCGCCAGGTGCGGGGCGCAGGTGATGCACGAGGCCGCATGCTCGCGCAGCGCGACCTCTTGTTCTGCGGTCAAGCGGCCGTCGGTGAGTGCCAGCCACTGCGAGGGTTCGACGTGAGGCACGAACCAGAGCGTACACGGTTCTCGCCGTTCTCCCTCTCCGACTGGAAAGGGGGCGGGCAGAGGGCAGTCAGTCCTTCAACCGCCGCAACGCGGTCGCTGCCGCCTGCTTCGAGTTGCAGCCGAACAGGAGCACCTGCTCACCATCATCCGGCCCGCCATCCTCCGCGAGATCCTTCAGCGCACCACGGGCCCGCTTCACCTGCAGGTCAGCCAACGCATCCGCCGCCGCCGCCCGGACACCACACTTCGGGTGTTCGAGCAGATCGATCAGCCGGCCCTCTGCTTCTTTCGAACCCGCGCGCGCCGCCGACGCGTAGTGACTCGCGGCCGAACCCTCGCCGAGCTTCTCCGCGAGCTGACCCGAATAGAAGCTGCGGTCCTTCGTGTCCTTCTCTTGCGCGATGAGCTTGCGCGCGACGTCGACCTTCTTGTTGCGCTCTTCAGTCTTCGCACCGGCGACGTCATCGATGGCCCGCTCGACCGGGCTCTTGCCGAACACCAGGTACATCAACGCGAGCACCACCACCGCGAGGGCACTCAAGATGGCGAGGCGCTTGCGCGGCATGCCCTGTCTTTCCGCCGAGATCAGCGAGCTCTCCACCATTCGGCTCGTGGTCTCGAACGCCTTGCTCGCCACTTCGCTGGTCGACTCCATGACCTTGGTGGCTGCTTCGAATGCGCGATGCGTGCCCGAGGTGGAGCGTGTGCCTTCCGCCAGCCGCGAGAGCCCCTTGTTCGCGAACGGGGGCTCACCTGGGAGCGTGCCGCGGGTCACCTTGTAGAGCCGAATCTGTTCGGGGATGCCCTTGAGCTCGAAGCGGCCAAGCTCTTCGCAGGCCAGCTCGGCGCGGTTCATCGACAGATAGACAGATTCGGTGAACGTGACCTCG
>JAYTAT010000046.1:0-2254 GCA_043737315.1 Archangium sp. | reverse complement strand
ACGCCGGCGCAAGGGTCGGGGTTGCAGGCGCCCGCGTTGCAGCCGAAGGAACAGGTGGTGTCGACCTGCGCGTAAGAGCAGCCGGTGGTACCGCACGTGCCGGGTGACTCGTAGCTGCGGCGCGCGTTGCCCACGCAGATGGCCTGCGGTGGCACGAGGCAGCCCTGGCAGAGATCGTTGACACACGAACCATCGGCGCAGCCGAAGGCGCAGGTGAAGGCCTGGCTTTCGTATTGGCAGACGCCGCTGCCGCAGGCGCCCGGCGCGCGATAGGCGGTTCGCTCCGAAGTCGAGCTGCAGGCAGCCGCGGGCGGAGCGTCGCAACCGCCGCACGCCACCCCATTGAGACCGCACTGCGCGCCGCTCTGCTGGCTGGGCCGCAGGCAGGCGCCCGTCGCCGTGCAGCAGCCCCCGGCGCAGCTGGTCGCATCACACACGCAGCTGCCGCCGGTGCAACGCTGGCCCACCGCACACGGGGGGCCGCTGCCGCACTCGCACTGCCCGCCCGCGGTGCAACTGTCGGCGCCCATGCCGCAGGTGGAGCACGCGCTGCCGCTCGCTGCGCAGGTATCGACGCCGCGCGGAGCGCAGGTCGCGCCGGTGCAGCAACCCGTGGTGCACGTCTGCAGACAGCCGCCACACGCGCCGTCGACGCACGCTTCAGCGCCGGGGCACGCCTCACAGGCGCTACCCGCGCGGCCGCACATGTCGCCGGCCTGGCCTGGCACGCAGGTGTTGCCATTGCAGCACCCGTTGGGGCACGTCAGCGGTCCACACGCGGGGCCCGCATCGACCTCGTTGCCGCCGCCGCCACCCGTGTTGCCCCCTCCACTTCCACCGCCGCCGCCCGCCGCGGTGCCTCCGCCCGACCCGCAGTTGGGGCGGCACATCGAATCGCCACAACACACCAGCTCACCGGGGCAGCGGCCGCCCTGGGCACAGCCGAAAAACTGCACCAGGTCGGTGTCGATGATCTTGCAACCGCCCAGAGACGAGACGACCACCATCAGCAGCGCCGCTCGAGAGGAGGAACTCATAAGCGACGACCTTAGCACTGCCGCGGTTCCGCTCGGCCTTCACACCCGTGTGGGCCCAGGTGGGTCGCGGCGACGACGCAGCCGGGCGAGCGCGGCGAGGGCTCGAGCTGAGTACCGGGCGTGACGGTGCCTGCAGAAAGCTCAGGCGCTGACTCACTCCGGCCGACTCGACCTCGGGGCCTTCGACACGCCTTCCGCCGATCAGCACCCTCGCGCCCGCGCCGAATCCGGCGTCGGTGGGGAACACGCTTGTGGCATCACCGCGGAGGTCTGGGCCGGGTTGATGACGGTCAAGGCCAACGCTTCGGTGCCGGTGCTGCCCCCGCCTGAGGCCACCTGCGCCGCCCGATCCTCCGGCTTCCCCCGAAGCCCTGGCTGCCGTCGGGCTCGAAGATGCGGTCGCCGTTGGGGAGCACCCTTCGACGCCGCTCAGGGTGAGCACCCGCACGTCGTGGGCGCCCAGGGAGGCGCGCGCGCTGAGCTCGAAGTTGCTGCCGGTGCTCACCACGGTGGTGAGAGCGATCGAGGTCAGGCGGCCCGCTCGCGACGGGGAAACGATGACCCGCGCTGATTCAGGTCAGCAGCGCGTGGAGTGTGTCGTACGCGTGCTGCAGCGCCACCACGCTCGCGCTCTCGGCGCGCTGGTGTGCCTGCGCCGTCTCTCCGGGGCCGAAGTTCACCGCGTCGACGCCGAGCTCCGAGAACCGGGCCACGTCAGTCCACGCCTGTTTGGCTTCGGCTGGCCTGCCGCAAAGCCGCTCGAGCCGTTTAAAAAAAGGATTGGCCCCGCACAGCCGCCCACTGGGCGCGAGATCGGTGAACGACACCACACACCGGCCCGCGACGAACTCGTGCAGCTCTCGTTGGGCCTGCTCCAACGACTTGCCGGGGGCGAAACGGTAATTCACGTTGAGCTCGAACGAGTCGGCCACCACGTTGCGCGCGCGGCCGCCCTTGGCGAGCGTGGCGCTCATCACTTCGTAAAAGGTGTGGTTCTCGACGATGACGGCCTTGCGCTCCCGCGCGCCGAGCTCGGTGAGCAGCGAGCCGGCCGCATGAATCGCGTTCTTGCCCTGCCAGGGGCGGGCCGAGTGCGCGGCCTGACCTTCGAAACGCAGCGAGGCGTGCAGCGTGCCCACGCAGCCGACCTGCACCGCACCGTCGGTCGGTTCCATGGCGATCGCAAACCGCACCGACTCGAGCTCGGGCACGCGCTT
>JAYTAT010000045.1:0-2254 GCA_043737315.1 Archangium sp. | reverse complement strand
CGACGCGTTTCTCCAGCGGCACGATCCACCGGTTGAGCAGATCGGTGGGGTGCACCTTCTGCCGGCCGAAGTCGTCGATGAGCAACATGCCGCCGTTGGCCTTCACCTGAAACGGCGCTTCGTAGAACCGCGCGGTGTCGGAGTAGATGAGATCGAGCGTCTCGAGCGTGAGTTCTCCGCCGACGATCACCGACGGGCGTTTGCAGACCTGCCAGCGGTTATCCATCTCGAAGGTCTGCCGGCGGCCGCCCGCATCTCGGTTGAGCTCGAGCGAGACGGGGTGGTGCACCAGCTTGTCGAAGACCTTCACGATCTGCCCATCGATCTCCAGGCAGTGGGGAATGAAGGCTTCCCCGCCGAACATCGCGCTGATGGCTTCGGCCAACGAGGTCTTGCCGTTGCCGGGCGGCCCGAAGAGGAACAACGAGCGGCCGGAGTTCACCGCGGGCCCCAGCTTGTCGACGATCTTCTCGGGCACCACCAGGTGGGAGAGCGCCAGCTCGAGCTGCTTCTTGCTGATGGTGGGTGACTCGCGCGTCTGCTGCGAAATGAGCGCGTTGTATTGTTCGATGGGTACGGGCGCGGGGCCGACGTAGGTGGTGCGCTGCAACGCATCGCGGGCGTACTCGCGGCCCTTGTCGATGAGCTGGAAGTCGACCGAGACGCGGCCAAAGCCCTTGCCGCCGCGCATGTCGACCAGCTTCTCGGTGGTGAGGAAGTCGATCACGTGCTCGACCACGCCTGTCCACGGCAGGCGGAGCTGCTCGGCGACTTCGGCTCCGGTGGCCTGGCCCTGGTAATAGAAAAACTTGAGCGCGAGATCCGAGAGCAGGCCCATCTTGAGGCCGGTCTCTTCGATGGTGCGCGGCGGCTGCGGCGCCAGCTCGAGGATCCGGGGATTCTCGAGGCTGAACGGGTTCGGCGTTTCCTGCGTGGGGCCGGTTTCGTGAACGCTGGTGCGCCGGTTGTTCATGAGCCTCGACTGTACTCCCTCTCCGCAGCGGAGAGGATCGGGGTGAGGGGCTAGACTGCACCCATGGCCCGCAACATCTACATCGACGTTGATGACACCTTCATCCGAAGCTTCGGCACGAAGCGCATACCGATCGACAGCACTGTCGAAGCCATCAAAGCGCTCGCGGCCCAGGGCGCGCAGCTCTACTGCTGGAGCAGCGGAGGTGCCGAGTACGCGCGCGCGAGTGCCATCGAGGCTGGGGTGGAAGTTTGCTTTCGCGCCTTCTTGCCCAAGCCTGACGCGTTGATCGACGACGTGCGCGTGGCCGACTGGCGGCTCACGCAGCTGCATCCGACTGAGTGCCGCGGCCGGAGCGCTGACGAGCTGTTGGCGTTGCTTCCGAAGTGGTGAAGCAAAGGCCCTCACCCCGACCCTCTCCCCGGAGGGGCGAGGGAGTTTCAATTAGACGTAGGTCAGCCAGTGCTCGTAGCGAGGCTCATGTCCGCGCACGACGCGGAAGTACTGTTCCTGGATCGACCGGGTGATCTCGCCGGGTTTTCCTTCAGCAACCTGCCGGTTGTCGACCTCACGCACCGGCGTCACTTCTGCGGCCGTGCCCGTGAAGAACACCTCGCCTGCGATGTAGAGCGCGTCGCGGGTGAACGAGACCTCCTCGACCCTGCGCCCTGCATCTTTGAGCAGCTCGATCACCGTGTCGCGCGTGATGCCCCGCAGAATCGGAGAGCTGAGCGAAGGCGTGCGCACCACCCCGTGCCGGCCCACGCAGAAAATATTCTCACCCGACGCTTCAGCCACGAAGCCCGAGATGTCGAGCAAGATGGCCTCGTCATACCCGCCCATCACCGCTTCCCGCTTGGCGAGGATCGAGTTCACGTACTGGCCCGAGATCTTCCCGCGCACCATGTTCACGTTCACGTGCATGCGGGTGAAGCTCGAGACCTTCGCGCGAATGCCTTCCTTGATGCCCTTGTCGCCGAGGTAGCTGCCCCATTCCCACGCGGTGATCGCCACGCGGGTGTCGTTCTGCGCACCCAGGCCCATCGCACCATCGCCCATGAAAGCCACCGGCCGCAGGTACGCGCCGTTGGGAAACCTGGCGTCCTGCACGCGCAGCACATCCATACACGCGTCGACCAGCTGGTCTTCGGTGTACGGCATCTTGAGCAAAATGATGTGCGCTGAGTCGAGGAACCTTCGGATGTGCTCTCGCAGACGGAAGATGGCCAGCTTGCCGTTCTTCGCCCGGTACGCGCGAATGCCCTCGAAGACGCCCAGCCC
>JAYTAT010000044.1:0-2260 GCA_043737315.1 Archangium sp. | reverse complement strand
GTGACGCGCGGCAGCGGTCAAGGCTGCAGAAGCTCGGGTGGCGCTTCATCACCGTCACCAAGACCACTCTCGACGAGGGTTCGTGGCTCGGGGAACTTCGATCTTTGCTCGATCCACAGGCAGGCCTCGCGTTCAGCTAACTCACCTTGCGGTAGAACGGAGCGATGAGCTCACGCCAGATCGACCGCGTGCCCACCGGATGCACCCCCACCGCCAACTTCACAGGCGATGACGGCTTGAACGTTCCAAAAATCCGATCCCACACGATCGTGTGGCAGCCGAAGTTCGAGTTGCTCTGCTCCAACTCAGGCGAGTGATGCACCGCGTGGTAGCCGGGCAGGTTCACCACCAGGCCCAAACCCCGCTCCGACACCTTTACGTTCGCGTGGGCAAGCACGCCCAGCACCGCCCCGAATGTGGTCGCGGTCACCACCTCATCGACCCCCGCCCCCACCAACATCAGCGGCACCGTGCGCACCACGTAGAACAGCACGTTGTCCACCGGGTGCGTGCGCAGCGCCTTGAGCCCGTTGAGCTGGGTGATCAGATGGTGCGTGCTGTGAAACTGCCACAACACCGGAATGCGGTGGGCCGCGCGGTGAAACCAGTACGAGAAGAACTCGACCACGAAGAACGCCAGCGCGACCTTGAGCCCGAACGGCGCCTCGCGCGGCCACAGGTGCACCACATCGAACCCGAACCCCTGCCCCGTCAGCACCGGCGTCAGCCACTTCGATGCGAGCGCGATCGACAACGCGCTGAACTGCGTGATGAAGAACAGGAACACCAGGTCGCGCCGCAAGCCACCCGGCTCAGGTGAGAACAGATGGCCGTTCGAGGCCGCATCGGCCGGAAAGAGCCGCTCGATGAGCCAGATGAAGAAGATGAGGCTCAGCAGCACACACGACGCGTAGTCGATGCGCACGCCCCACGCCGCGAGCGCGCGCTGACCTTCTTCGCGGAACACGATCGAGCCGATCGCCGACGACACCACCACGGGCACGAATGCGTACTTGATCACACGCCCACCTCAATACTCCGCGCGGATTCCCAGGAACGGGCGAATGGGCAGGTGCTGAAAACGCCCTTGATTGGGCAGCACGCCGTTGGCGAGGTCGCCTTCACCGTAGACCCACGAGAAGACGTTCATGGTGTTCGTGACGTTGAGTACCTCGGCATAGAACGAGCACGACAGCGGCCCGATGTGGAACCGGTACTCGCCCCGCAGCCCGAGCTCGAAGAAGAACGGATACCGCGCCCCCGACGTGCGGCCGAACACCGGCAGCCAGAAGTCATTGGTCGCGTTGGGAACGAAGGTGTCGACCGGGGTGTAGGGCCGCCCCGTGCGAAAGTTCGCGCGCGTGGTGAACAGCCACTTCGAGTTCGGCGACCAGGAGAGACCAGCCGAGGCGGTGAACTGCTGCTCCCACTGCACGGGGTAGGTCGGGCGTGTGGTCGCCAGCGGGTTCGACCGATCCGCCCGCAGCGCGCCGATGCCCGCGTTGTACGAGAACTGCCGGGTGCGCCCGAAGAGCATCAAGTCGAAGCCGTACGCGAGGCCGGTGCCGCCGTTCGTGTACACCGGCAGCCCCCCCGCTTCGCGCGCCAGCACTGCTTCGACGCTGTCGGGGTTGACCACCAGGTTCGACAGCCACTTGCCCCACCCCTCGACGCGCAACAGCGCCTCGAAGGGGAGCGGCTGCTCGATGGCCCCGATCAACTGCGCGCTGCGTTCAGGCTGAAGTTTCGGATTTCCGTACGTGGCATCGAGCGCGAGCGGCGTCTGCAACGGCTGCAGCACGTACCCACCCGACAGCTTCACCACCGTGTGCGTGGGCAAGGTGAGCGCACCGGCCAGCCGCGCCGAGCCGGTGAAGACCTGGTTGGTGACGTCGTACTGAGCGCGCACACCCGCCTCGAACGCGAGCGGCTCGATGGGTACGAAGGTGTGCTCGGCATACGCCGAGATCAGGTTGCGGGTGAGCGAGGGCGCAATCATCAGCGCCCGTCTTCGCGAGTCGACGATGGGCTCCCGCGCCCACGGAGCGATGCTGCGCGCGTCAGCCACCGTGCCGGTGAGGTTCACCTGCCGCCACGCGTACTGCACACCCGCGGAGCTCCGGTTCTGGTTCGAGAAGACCCATTTCAGATCGCCACGAAGGACCACGTCGTTGCGCAACGCCTGGGTGGCGAGATCGATGGTGCCCTGCACGTCAGAGGCGTTCTCGTCTCTCAAGTACGCGGCCGTGAAGCTCAGCTC
>JAYTAT010000043.1:0-2262 GCA_043737315.1 Archangium sp. | reverse complement strand
AGAGCCTTCTGGGCTCGCTCGGTGATGGGGTGGCT
Source organism: Archangium sp. (assembly GCA_043737315.1). Taxonomy (GTDB): domain Bacteria; phylum Myxococcota; class Myxococcia; order Myxococcales; family Myxococcaceae; genus Archangium_A. The sequence continues at coordinate 2,227 of JAYTAT010000043.1, read as the reverse complement.
CATGGAAAGGCGCCGTCCCAGCTCATTCGACCGTGACGCTCTTGGCGAGGTTGCGCGGCTGATCGACGTCGGTGCCTCGCAGATCAGCCACGTGGTAGCTGAGCAGCTGCAGCGGGATGGTCGCGATCAACGGGGCGATCAACGCCGAGGTCTTCGGGATCTCGATGAAGTCGGTGCCCAATGACTTCGCGTGTTCGTCACCCTCTTCGACCACCACGATCACCTGGCCACCACGCGCGCGCACCTCTTCGATGTTCCCGATGATCTTCTCGTAGTGAATGTGCGGTTCTTGTGGCGCCACCACCACCACCGGCATCTTCTCGTCGATGAGCGCGATGGGCCCGTGCTTCATCTCGCCGCCCGCGTAGCCTTCTGCGTGCACGTATGAAATTTCCTTGAGCTTGAGCGCACCTTCGAGCGCGACCGGGTGCATCGTGCCGCGGCCCAGGAACAAGAAATCCTGCGCGTGCATGTACTTGCGCGCGATCTCCTTCACGTGGGCTTCGGTCTTGAGCACCGCCTCGATCACCTTGGGCACGCCCGAGAGCGCGGTGAGGTGCTCCTGCGCCTGCTCCACGCTCAACGTTCCGCGCAACCGGCCGAGCTTGATGGCGAGCAGGTAGAGACCGACCAGCTGCGTGGTGAAGGCCTTGGTCGACGCGACGCCAATCTCGGGGCCTGCGTTGGTGAGCACCGTGAAGTCGGCCTCGCGGGTCATCGCCGAGCCGATCACGTTGCACAACGTCATGGTGGTCGCGCCGCGCTTCTTCGCCTCGCGCATGGCGGCCAGGGTGTCGAGCGTCTCACCCGACTGGCTGATCGCCACGGCGAGCTGGTTCTTGCTGACGATGGGGTCGCGGTAGCGGAACTCGCTGGCCAGCTCGACCTCGACCGGAATGCGCGCGAGCGTCTCGATCATCCACTTGCCCGAGAGCCCGGAGTGCCACGAGGTGCCGCACGCCAGAATCCACACGCGATCCATCGACTTGATCTGCGCCTCTGAGAAAGGCCAGCCGTCGAAGTGCACGTCGCCTTCGGAGCGCAAGATGCGGCCGCGCAGCGTGTCGGCCACGGCGCGTGACTGCTCGCAGATCTCCTTGTGCATGAAGTGTTTGTGGCCGTTCTTTTCGGCCATGCCCGGTGTCCAGTCGATGCGGGTCACCTTGCGGGTGATCACCTTGCCCGAACGATCCATCAGCTCGATGCCGGTCTTCTTCACCACCGCCACGTCGCCGTCTTCCATGAAGACCACGTCGCGGGTGTGCTCGAGCAACGCGGCCACGTCAGAGGCCACGAAGTTCTGGCCCTGCGAGTACCCCAGCACCATCGGCTGCGCTTCACGGGTGCAGACGATCTCGGTCGGCTCGGCGTCGGTGATCGCCACCAGGGCGTAGGTGCCCTTGATCTGGGCGACCGCGGCACGCACCGAGTCGACGAAGGCTTTGCCCTGCTTCTGCGCTTCGCGAATCAAATGCGCGAAGACCTCGGAGTCGGTCTCGGAAGCAAACGCGTGCCCCTTGGCCTTGAGCGCGAGCTTGAGGGCGAGGTGGTTCTCGATGATGCCGTTGTGCACCACCGAGACGCCTTCGAAGGTGTGCGGGTGTGCATTCTCGTCGCTCGGCCGGCCGTGCGTGGCCCAGCGCGTGTGGCCGATGCCCAACGTTCCCTTCGGCATCTCGACGGAGATTTTTCCCTCGAGGTTCTTGAGCTTGCCGTTGGCGCGCACCACGGTCAGCTCGTTGCCGTTGAGCACTGCAACACCCGCGGAGTCATAGCCGCGGTACTCGAGTCGCTTGAGTCCACCCACCAGCACGGGCCCTGCCTGAAGCTCACCCACGTAACCGACGATGCCGCACATGTTCGACCTCCTTTTTCACGGGGCAGGCTGCAAGCCCCGCTCCGCTGCTCAGCCTTGCTTCAAACCCGCCAGCACCTTGCGGCGCCGTTCGGCCCAACCTTCTTTGGTCGTCTGCGGCGTGCGCGAGAGCGACAACGCGCCGGCGGGCACATCCTGGGTGATGGTGGAGCCCGCACCGATGAACGCACCGTCACCGATCCGTACCGGCGCGACGAGCTGCGTGTCAGAGCCGATGAAGACCCCGCTGCCCAGCACGGTCTCGTGCTTGTTCACGCCGTCGTAGTTGCAGGTGATGGTGCCCGCGCCAATGTTGCAGCCGGGCCCGATGTCCGCGTCGCCGAGGTACGCGAGGTGCCCTGCCTTGGTTCC
>JAYTAT010000042.1:0-13837 GCA_043737315.1 Archangium sp. | reverse complement strand
TTCGTGTCATTCATGAGAATGCGCGGCGGGGGCTCCTCAATGAGAGCGACCAGAAGAAGTACACCAACATGCGCGACGAGTTGGCGCGCTCGCTGATCAGCTCTCAGGGGATGGTCGTGCCCGAGGGTGTGCCGGCCCGCAGAGCGTTCAGAGTCGCGCACGTCTTCCCCATCGAAGTCGGTGGCGTCGCGAAGACCACCACCCGCGAAGTGTCCTGCCAGAGCTTCACGTCGCTCGTCTCGGGGACCTTCAAGGAAGGCGAGCGGGTCTCGTTCGTCCTGAACCTCTCGCGTTCAGCAGAGCCGCTCAGCGGCAACGCCATCGTGCGCGCCGTGGTGCGGCAGAACGCGAACGCCAGCCGCATCACCTGCCATTTCGAAGAGCTGGGTGAAGAGCGGCTGGCCCGGCTCGAGACCGCCCTCTTCGACGCGGCGATGTCACGCTTCTGAGACGCGGAACTTTTCGGCCAGCTCACGCACTTCGCAGTCGAGCGCCGTACCGTCTTCCCACGCCAGCATCGTGAACTCGCCGGGGGTATCGAGCGCCACCATCGGGTGGTGCCAGGTGCCTGGTGCGTAGGCCACGCCCTGCCCCGGCTGGCAGACGAAGGCCTTCATGCCGCTGAGGTCCGGTGCGCCATCGGGCAAGGTGGGCGCGACGCAGACGAGGTAGCGGGAGACCACCATCGGAATGAAGACCTGCGTCGAGCAGGGGTGCCGCTCGAGCAGCACGATGTCGTGCGGCAACGACTTCGCCACCGAGCGGAAGACGGCGAGGTTGGGCTTCGCGTGCGGTCGGGTCGAGGTCAGCTCGGAGCAAAGGTCAAAGCGCACCGCGGTGCCCTGGTTGGCGGGAGAGCCGGGTTCAAGACCCGCCGACACCACCCTGCCGAAGGGCACGAAAGCCTCAGCGGTGAGCGGCGCTGCGATGAGTGAACGATGGGCCATCGTGGCTTCAGTGTACGCTGTGCGCTCCCCATGAACATCGTCGCGGCGCTGTCCCTGCAGTTGAAGCTCCCTGAGAACGCCGCCCGCGGCCTTGCCGGCCAGCTGCTCGGGCTCATCGAGGACACGGTGCGCGAGAAGGTGAGCTACGGCATGGCCTCGCGCATTCGCGACGCGGTACCCGAGATGATCGACTGGCAGACCTCTGCGCCCACGCTGGCGCCAGGCTCGCTGCACATCAACGAGCTGCCGCTGCCCACCCCGCCGGGCGATGAAGCCGAGCTCGATGGCTTGCTCGAGCGCTTTCGCATTCCCAAACACGAGACCGCGTTGGTGGCGTCGTTGGCCCTGCAGTTTCTCTCGTCGCGCCTCGAGCCGTCGATGCTGGCGGTGATCGCGCAGGCGGTGCCGTCGCTGACCCGCAGGGCCTGAGCGATTTCGTCAGCTTTAACCCAAAGCCCCCGTCACCCAGACCCATGATGTCGAACTTCGTGGTGCTCGACGGACGTGAAGGTGAAGGCGGCGGCCAGGTGCTGCGGTCTGCGCTTTCGCTCTCGATGATCACCGGCACGCCCTTTCGCCTCGAGCACGTGCGCGCCAAACGCAAACCCGCCGGTCTCAAGGCGCAACACCTCACCTGTGTCATCGGGGCCGCTTCCATCTGTGAAGCGCGCGTCGAAGGCGCAGAGCTGGGCAGCCACACCGTCGAGTTTCATCCCGGGCCGGTCTCCACCGCGCCTCGCGTGCTGGATGTGGGCACCGCAGGCTCGACCCCGCTGCTGCTGCAGTGTCTGTTCTATCCGCTCGCGCTTGCCGGCGGCGCTCACCTCACGTTGCGCGGTGGCACGCATGTCACCTTCAGTCCTTCGTTCGATTACGTCGAGCGCGTGTGGATGCCGATGGTGCGCTGCTACGGCCTCGACGCGACGCTGCACCTCGATGCTGCCGGGTTCTTTCCGCAAGGGGGCGGGTCGATTCGCGCGGAGATCCAGGGCGTGAAGAAGAATGCTGATCAGGCGCTTGAGTTCGCGCCGGCCGAAAAGTTGGACCGCGCAGAGGTGCTGTCGATCGTCGGCGGGTTGCCACTCGACATCGCTCGTCGGCAGAACGACTCTGCTGCAGAACGCCTGGCGCGTCAGCGGGTGAGGGCGGACAGCGAGGTGCTCGCTCCCAAGGTGAAGCACTCGAAGGGCTCAGCGACGTTGGTGTGGGCGAAGCTGGAGAATGGATTGGTCGCGGGCGAGAGCTGGCTTTGCGATCGAGGTGTGAGCGCGGAGGACGTGGGGCGCATCGCGGCAGAGCACTTTCTTCAGTTCGTCGATTCAGCGGGGAGTTGCGACGTGCACCTCGGCGACCAGGTGCTGATGCCCGCCGCGTTGGCGGCCGCGGGTTTGCTGGGAAAGGCTCGCTCGACCACGTTCACCGCGGCCGAGGTGAGTGAACACCTCACGACTCATGTCGCGGTGCTGAAGCGATTCTTGCCTGTGGAGGTGAGCGTGTCGGGCCGCGTGGTGACTGTTCTGCCCTCACCCTTACAACAGGCTCAGCAGGAACTCGGCGGGGGTGCTGTGGAGGACCTGCACGGTGCATCGAAGATCGGCGCCTTCTGATCTGCCCGCCCCCACCAAGACGAACTGACCTTCTTGCAACTCGACCCGGCTCAGCTTGCCGGTGAGGTTGGCGGCGAAGCTCCAGCGCGCGGGTAGCTCGGCGTGTTGCACCGCGCTCAGGGCCAGGTGATCAGCGGCCACCACTTCTCCCTGCACGACGTTCAGCAAAGGCACTGTGGATTTGAACTCCACCCAGAGTGACGCGGTGAACGGAATGGTCGCGTGGCCGAGATCAGGCGCTGCGGCGGGGTTGGCCAGCGCTTCGACCAGCGTGGCGCGGAAGGTCGACGACTCGCAGGTCCTCCGCTCGACCCGGCGCGCACGGCGCAGCAGATCGCGCGGAATCGGGGCGGCCAGCGCTTCAGCAGAGAGGCCGCGCAGACCGGGCTCGAGAGGCCGCGCCTGCTTGAGCACGATGCGTGGGGGAAGACTGCCCATCTTCAGCGCCGGCCAACCAGATGCGACCTTTCGGAACTCGAAGTCGAGAATGAGCGCCTGCGACTGCTGTGCGAGAGGCCGGGTGGCGTTCTCTTCAGAAAGCCACCGCACCGCCACGGCGCGCGCTTTGGTGAAGGTGTCGAGCAGCTCTTCATCGCTCAGCAGCAACGTGCCCGGAGGAACCACGGTCGATGCGCGCAACCGCTCGATGGTGGGCGTGGTGCCGAAGGCGGCCACCGTGACGACATCGACTTCCGGAAGTTGAGACGACGTCGGGTTGGTCACGCTCAGCGCACCCGCCTGCACGTTGAGCTCGAGCGTCGCGGCAGTGCCCTGCAGCGTGAGCAAAAAGACGCCGTTGCTCGTCTCATGCGCGTCATCGAAGTTCGCGTGCACCACCACCGCCATGTTTCCGGACAGGTGGTCGACCTTCTCGAACGCACGCTCTTCAAATGCTTCGAAGCTCCAGTACGACGCCCAGGTCTTCTTGAGCGCGTACTCCACCGTCTTCTTGCGATCGTCGGCGTCAGGCTGCGCGGCCGCGTCGAGGTAGCCGGTGTTCGAGTCATAGAGCCCGGCGCCGTTGAACCCTTCGACATCTTCCGCGGTGCTGGAGGAGCGGAAGCGCAGCCCCTGCGTCACCGCGTAGTGCCTGAAGCGGGTGGTGAGCGCCGTCGTGAGTGTGGCCAACGCGGCAGGTGCGATGGGCGCCGCACGCAGTTCGGCCTTCAGGCCACCTGCGCGCGCGAGGTCACCCAGCACGTTGCCGGGGCCGTGCGAGTTGAGGAACTCGGCCAGGAACGCCTCGTCACGCGGGTGTGTGCTGCGAAAACGGGTCTCGCCTTCCAGCGCGAGGTAGCGCACCCGGGCTTCGGCGCCGAACTCAGGCGCGAGCAACATGGCGTCGATGCGGGCGCGAAACGGCGCGAGGTGCTCTGCGTACGAACGAATGGTGATCGCCTCGACCTGATCAGGCGTCGCATCGGGCGTGACGGCGAGCAGCGCCAGATAGCCCGTCGACTTGCCGCCGATGGAAGGCCGCAGCGCATCGGCATCCGCCAGGCGCACTGAACGGAGATCGAGGCTGTACGGCAGCGTGTTCACGTCGACTTGCTGCACCGCGACCGGTGACTTCGCCTGCAGCTGCAGCCACTGCGCGAGCTGCGCTTCGCTGATGGGCTTGATGGTCAGCTCACCTGGCACCGAAGCCCTCACCACCACGGGCACGCGGAGCCGCGCGAAGTCTTTCAGCTGTTGATCTTCGAGCAGCCCGCCCTGGTAGGCGTTGGGAATGCCGCGGTTGCGCGCGAGCAGGTTGAAGTGCGCCAGCGGCGTCTGGGGCACGGCGGTGATCACCCCGGCGGCGGGCGGCAAGAAATCAGGCACGTCTTCCAGCATGAGGATGTCGTTGGGGCTGGTGCCTTCGGTGCTTTCCCCCGAGCGGATGATGCGCAGCCGGCCCGCAGTGAGCCCGCCGTTGTAGACCTCGAGCTCACCGGTCACCGCCAGGTCCTTCAGCCGGAGGATGCGATCGTGAAACCGGAGCTGCTGCCCTTGTATGTCTTTGGCGAGCGCCTCTTGTTGGGGCGAGCGCACCACCCAGAACACCTTGCCCTTCACCTCGGTGGGCACGCTGGCGTCGAGCACTTCGAAGAACTTCACCAGCTCGGAGTGGATGACGACGTCGGGAAACTCGAGCTGAAACGCCCACCGCTCCGGCCGGGTCCCTCGCGCGGTGACGTGAATCAGCGAGCCCAGACCAAACGCCCGCGGGCGGATGTCGAGTGAGAGCGTATAGAAGCGGGGGCTGTAGAGGCGATCGCCTTCGACCCAGGTGAGGTCGAGCGGAAGCACGGTCTCTTTCTTCGCCCAGGCGTAGATGTCGGCGACGGTCTCGAAGCGGTGCCCCTCGACGGGAGCGATGCCTTCGCGACCGGGAATGGGCGCGCCGTTCATCAACCGAAACCAGTACCACTCGTCGTGCAGCGTGAAGAACCGCGCATCCATGTAGTGCGGCGTCGGGGTCGCCGAGGCGAAGCGGGTGAAGATGAACTTGGTCTCGGACCGCCCGTTCGCAGTCGCGGCAAACCGCTCGAAGTCGGCGATGGTCGCGAGCTTCGGCACGGTGTGGTCATCGAACCCGGCGGGCCCCGGAGGGCAGGCGGAGAAGCCGATCAGCAGGGGAATCAGAAAAAAGAAGCGCGACATCTCGAGGGCCACTCTCGCAAAAATGACACCACCCCGCTCGAGTGTGGAGTCGCGCACTTGGCGGTGGCTTGACCTCAGAAAACCGTGACGGGCGGGGCCTGGGTCGAGGCGCGAGGGTCCATCTTGCCCCGGGCCGCTGCTGGCCCCAGGGGGTTGGGTTCGCTATGTCAATCAGATGCCAGTCGCGTGGGTCGGGAGGGTCGTCGACTGGTGGATGCCAGAGGTCAGTGACCCTGAGGTCCGCGCGAGCAGCCGCTTCGCCATTCAGAGCTGGCTCATCGCGTGGCCGATGGCAGTGGTGTGGACGGTCTTCTTTTTGTTCTTCACGGAGATCTGGGGGCAGGTCGCGCTCAACGGGCTGATGGTGGTGATGGGGCCCCTCTCGTTGTGGGGCGTCAAACGCACCGGAAGGTTGACGCCGTGGGTTCAGCTCACCCTGGGCGCAGCACTGCTGCTCTACGGGCCGGGCGTGCTCACCCAGACGCCCATCGACGAGACGGGTTTGTTCTTCTCGCTGATTGTGCCCCTGGTGGCAGGCTTCACGCTGGGGGCCAGGAGCGCCGCGCGTTGGGCTGCGCTGACCGCGGTGGTCTCGGTGTGCGCGCTGCAGCTGGGGCACGCGGGCTACACGCTGCCGGCGGTCGATTCCGCCCCCATGGTGTCGAAGACCTTGAACATCGTCACCACGCTGGCGATGACCGCGCTGTTCTCAGGGCGCTTCTACGTGGTGCGCCGCGAGATGATGGAGAAGGCCGAGGCCGCCAATCGCGCCAAGAGCCTCTTCCTCGCGACCATGAGTCACGAGATCCGCACGCCGATGAACGGGGTGCTGGGCATGACCGAGCTGATGCTCACCGAAGCCAACGAGCCGCACACCCGTGAACAGCTCGAGGTGATTCAGCGCAGCGGCCGACTGCTGGTCTCGCTCATCGACGACCTGCTCGACGTCACCAAGCTCGAGGCCCAGCGCCTCACGCTCGAGCAGACCTGGTTCGAGCTGGCCCCCCTGACGCGCGACGTCGAGCAGCTCTTCGCGGCCCGCGCGAGAGAATCAGGCGTGGCGTTCTGCGTGACCCTCGCCGAAGGCACCCCCGCCCGGTTCTACGGCGATGCGCTGCGGCTGCGCCAGGTGCTGCTCAACCTGGTGAGCAACGCGCTCAAGTTCACCGAAGCAGGTCACGTCACGGTGCTGGTCAAGCCGGTCACCTTCGGCCTGGCTTTCAGCGTGGACGACACAGGCATCGGCATCTCGCCTGAGGTGATGCCCCGGCTCTTCACCGTCTTCCAGCAGGCCGACGCATCCACCACGCGGCGCTTCGGCGGCACGGGCCTGGGCCTGGCGCTCTCACGTCAGCTGGTCACCTTGATGGGCGGCCACCTCATGGTGGATTCGGTGGAGGGCAAGGGCTCTCGTTTCTACTTCAATTTGCCCATCGGTCTCGAGCGGCAGGTGGCGCTGCCCCCCGCGAATGTCGGCGCTGCGCCTCGCGTGCTGGTGGTCGACGACAACCCCATCAACCTGCGGGTGGCCACGGGCCTCGTGCGCAAGGCGGGCTTCGAGGCCGACGGGGTGAGCACCGGCGGTGAGGCGCTCAGCGCGGCGGGCGCGGTCACCTACGTGGCGGTGTTGATGGATTGCCACATGCCCGAGATGGATGGTTTCGAGACGACCCAGAAGATTCGCGCGCTGCCGGCCCCGTTTTGCGGCGTGCCCATCTTCGCGTTGACCGCGTCGACCAGCGAAGAGGACTTCATGGCCTGCCGTCGCTCGGGCATGAATGACGTGTTGGCCAAGCCGGTGTCGCTGGCGACCTTGCAGCGGGTGCTCACGAAGTAACCGGTGTAGCCTCGCGCCGCGCAATCGATGGGCACCTACCGGCTCGCCAGACACCTCCCCTCGCCTTCACTCCTGACGGACAGCTGGGCCGGCGTCTCTGACGTGGGCCGGCCCGTTCTGGTGCTCAAGCGCAAGGACCCCTGGGCGCAGCAACCTCAATTCTTCGAGCGCTTCGCAGCCACGCACCGGGGCTGGCAGGCGCTGCGCCAGGCCGAGGGCGTGTTGCCGCTGGTGGAGGTGGGCCAGGCCGACGGTTCCATCTGCGTGGTGCAGGCGTATCTCGAGAGCGAGCCGCTGCGCCTGGCGATGTCGGGGGCGGCGCCGCCGGGCCGCACTCCCTTTTCCGTGGTGGAAAGCGTCGCGGTCATCCTGCAGGCCGCGCGGGGGTTGCTCTCGCTCGACCAACTCGACCCGTCGGTGATGCACGGCGATGTCTCGGCCAGCACGCTCTTGTTGGGCAGCGACGGCTCGGTGCGCTTCGAGGCCATCGGCCTTGCGGTAGCGCACCAGGCCGATGCGGCGTTGGGCCCCCCGCGCTCAGAGCTGCTCACGCTGTCACCTGAAGAGCTCGACGGCCCCCCCGCATCGACGAGCGACATCTTTCGCCTGGGGCTGGTGTGGCTCGAGCTGCTCACCGGCAAACCGGCGTTCGGCGGCACCAGCTGGGCCGAGGTGAAAGCCCGCTTCGCCAAGTTTCCCGGCGTGACCCCCGGCCACTTCACCGCGCTGCCTCAGCCCATCCCCATGGTGCTGGCGATGATGCTCTCGAAGGTGCCCGCTTCGCGGCCCGCGGTCTCAGACCTCGAGCTGATGCTCACCCAGGTCTACGGCGCGGTGGGCGGCATCGACTCGCCCTCGAGCCCATTGGTCGATGCCTTCGCGCGGCTCTTCCCCTCGCGGCCCAACGTGGCAAGCCAGCTTCAGGGCGGCACGGTGTTGACCCTGAGCCCGATGGGGGGCGCTTCCCAAGGTGCGGTGCCGCTGGCCCGCATCAACACCAGACGAATGACCGCCACCGACGTGGCCCAATCACGCACGGCGATGGCTCAAGAGGCAGCGCGCGCGGCGTCGCGGGACTGGACGCTTCGACACGAGCGCGACGAGCACAACCCGCGCGACTTCGCTCTGGGCGCAGCGCTGCTCGAACAACAACGGCTCACCCTCGAGCAGGTCGACGCGGCGCTCCAGCACGCGCAGTCGCTGAGCGCGACTTTCTTCGACTCGGTGTGCGCGCTCGACGTGCTCGATGAAGACGAGGTGTTGCCCATCGCTGCGGCGCTGCTCAAGCAGCAGCACGTCACGGGCCCACAGCTGCTCGAGCTCGACCTGGGGCCCGCGCAGGGGAAGCTGCTCTCTCGCGACGTGGCCGATGACTGGCAGCTCGTGCCCCTGAAGCTCGAGGCAGGCGCGCTCACCGTGGCGGTGATGGATCCGTCGCGGGTCGATGTGCTCGATGACGTGAAGCTTCGCGCGAAGGTGCGCTCGGTGATCCCGGTGCGGGCGACGGAACGCACCATTCAAGAGGGCTTCGCGCGCATCTACGACGGCAAGACCTCGGCGCCCGATTGGGCCGTGAAGCGCGCGCCGGCGCTGCAGGTTCCCAACGAGCCGTTGATGGGGCTGCCGCTCGCCTCGAGCAGCTCAGGCGTGCTCGAGCTGATTTCGTCTCTCGACTCCTCCGTCGCAATGGGTTCCCCCGAGGTGTTGCCGCCGCCGGTCTCGCTGGGCACACCGCTGCCCGTTCCTTTGGCGATGGGCGAGCTGCACGGCTCGCTCGAGGTTTCGTCGCGGCTGCTCGACGCGTTGCTCTCGGTGGTGGGCGATCGCGGGCTCGAAGCGTCCGCGATGATTTCGTTGGTGCGCTCGGTGGCGAAGCAGGCAGGAGCGACCGGCGCCCCGCTCGACCAGGTGCGGCTGTCGGTGGCCTCGGTGGTCATCGCCGCCCTGCTCGAAGGCAAACGGGGTTTCGAGGTGCCTTCGAGGCCCGCGGTGGCGGCGTGCCTGGGCCCGCACTGGCGCGACTTCGAAGACTTCGTGCGGCCCCTGCTCGATGAGCACGAGACGATGCCGTCTGATCCACGCGGGGTGGTTTTGTGCCTGTGTTTTGAACTCGCCGACCGGGTCGGGCGCGTGCCCACCACCCTCGCCGAAGCCGGCCTTGCGCTCGGGCACCTCAGAGGCCGCTATCCACCGGCGGCGCTGGCTGCGTTGGAAATCGTTCTGGCAGGCAGGTGATGCGATTGGCCTGGGTTGCCCCGTCGTCGCCGGCTTCTCGTCGCTGCGAACCTTTCTGGCTTCCATGAAGCTGCTTGAACTCCTGCGCCACACCAACCCTTTGTGCTCCCCCCGCTGGACGGCGGCGGGGCGAGGCTTTGGCGATTTCGTCTTCTGGCTTCCCCCGCGCGCGCGCGTCGTGCTCGAGGGCCGCGAGCACCTGCCGGCGGGACCGGCCATCTTCGCGCCCAACCACACCCACAAGTTCGACTTCTTCCCCGTGCGCTGCGCGCTGCTCGACCTGGGCGTGCACTTGATGACGTGGATCAAAGCCCGGGACTACCAGCACCCCGTCATGCGGTGGATGCTCGGCAAGGGCGGCAACATTCCGCTCGTCTCGCGCGGGTTCCTCATCGCCTCAGACTTCGTCGAAGTACACGGCCGCAAGCCCACCGAGAACGAGTACCGCGCGCTGCGACTCCATGTCGACGAGGGCACTGCTCTCGACGCACCCATGGCTGCCCGCCTCGCGGCGCCACGACGCATCGCGGGCGTCGAGGTCGACCTCGCTCGAGGCTATCGGCTGGCCGTGCGCCATGCATACCGGGTGCTCATGGAAGAGGCCTTGCGCCTGGCGCGCCTCGGCCGCGACGCCGGCCGGCACCAGCACATCTACCCGCAGGGGGCGACCTCGCGGCAGCTCACCCCCGGGCACCCCGGCGTGGTGCAGGCAGCGCTCGCTCTGGGCATCCCCATCATCCCACTGGGCGTGAGCGGCTGCCGCGAGATTTTTGTGGGCAAAGGCCACCCCTTCACGCGCGGTGGGCGTGTGACGGTTCGAGTCGGGCCGCCCTTCGAAGTGTCGCGCACCCTGGTGCCAGAAGGTTTTCGACCCTTTCACCCTGACGACGAAGAAGCACATCGCCTGGTGCTTCAAGCTGAGACGGACCGGTTGATGGAGGTCATCAATGGCCTGTGCGAGCCTGCCTACCGTTGGGCCGACGACGTCCACAGTGACGCCAGGCGGGGCGTGGCGCGTTTTTATTTTTGAAGAGGACCATGTTCGCGCGCAAACGCTTCGACCTCGATGTGGCGGTGCTGGCCCGCGGGCTCGGCCTCTGCTTCTGGGCTCCGTCCCTCAGGCAATCTGAGGCGCGGGTCGCGGCAGCCTGGGCGCCCCCCGAAGCTGTCGTCGCCTGCAGCTCGGTGCGCTCTGCTTTCGACCTGCTGCTCGCCTGCGTTCCCTGGAAGCCCGGCGCCGAGGTGCTGATGTCGGCCGTCACCATTCCGCACATGGCGCTTCTGGTGCGGTTGCATGGCTTTGTCCCGGTCGCTGTCGACGTCGACCCGCAGACCCTCACCATGGCGCCCTGCGACCTCGAGCGGGCCCTCACCGACCGCTCGGTGGCGGTGGTGACGGCGCACCTCTTCGGCGCGCGTAACGACAGCGCCGCGATCGCGCGCCTCGCCCGGGCCCGTGGGCTGATGCTGATCGAGGACTGTGCCCAGTGCTACGACGGGCGGCGGCGGCAGCTCGGTGATTGTGATGTCGAGCTGTACAGCTTTGGCACCATCAAGACGGCGACGTGCCTCGGAGGCGCGGTGGCGCTGATCGGCGACCCGGTGGTGCGGGCCGCCCTGCGGGAGCGACAGGCGAAGCTGCCTGAGCAGGGACGCCTCGCCTTTGCCGCCAAGCTGCTCAAGTACGCGCTCCTCACAAGCATCTCGGGGCCGCGGCTCTTCGGGCTTTTCACCCGTCTGCTCGACGCGGTGAGCGGCGACTATGACCGAGCGCTGCGCGCGCTGACCCGCGGCTACGACGAGGCCGAGCTGCTGCCCAGGCTGCGGCAGCGGCCTTCCCGCGCCCTGCTGGGTCTGCTCGCGCACCGGCTGCACAGCTACGACGCCGCGCGCGTCGACGCCCGGCGCATCGCAGGAGAGCGCGTGCTTCAGGGGACCCGGTCTCTGGGCGGCCAGAGCGCTGCCCATACCCACTGGCTGTTTCCCGTGGAGTCAGCTGATCCGATGGGCCTCGTCATTCACCTTCGCCGTGCTGGCTACGACGCGACCAGCGGCGCCTCGACGCTGGTGGCCATCGACGCCGACGCGCGGCAAGCCCACCGGGCGATGCAAGGGGTGGTCTACCTGCCTGTCTACGGTGACATTCCGGCACGAAAGTTGGACGAGCTGGCGCGGCTCGTGGAGGCGCACGCTCAAATCGGCGCGGATGGCGTGCCCCCATCGCAGCCACCCATGGCGAGAAGGTGAGGCGTGGGGCCTCGATTTCGAGATGCGGTCACTTTTGAGAGCGCAGCCCGCGCGCCTCAAACCAACACGCGAACATCGTGCCCCTTATTTCTTGCGAGTGCCGATGAAGTTGATCCCGAAGCTTCCCCGGCCTTCGGCGGTTTGCGTCGTTCCGCCTCCCATCATCGTCAGCTGGCCCTCTTCCACCGCGAGTGTGAGCAGCGTCACGTTGACCAGTCGGTCCGCGGGCGTGATGCCGTCGAACGAAAGCCAACAGCCCGACGCGTTCGCCTGGGGCTTCGCGACGAACGTAGCGAATTTTCCAGGGTTGCTGACCTGCGCGGTAAAAGTGCACTTGCCCAGTGCCAAAATCCAGATTGGCTCTCCACGGTCGTCTTTGCGCTGACCGAGGCCCACGGCAGACGAGCCCATTTGCAGATTGCGCACCGTGCCGCGCGCCACGGGCCCGGCGGGGCCCATGATGTCGTACACCCCGGTCAATGAGCCGACGTAGGTCGCATCGTCGATTCGTGCTTCGCACCCCGTTCCCAGCACCAAGAAGAAGAGGCCGACGGCTGTCCACGAATATTTCCCTCTGCGGTTACAGTTCGACACGCTGACCCCAAATATTTATCGACATGACTGGGTTCTCAATTGCCAGGTTGGCCAACAGCCGAACCATGACCAGGTCACGTTGCCACTTGGGAAGTAATTGCGAGTCTCACCACAGCCTGCAATCGAACCCTCCCAGCCGACCCTGACGGTGGCAGAACTGAACCCCGAATAACAGGCCGCAACCCCTGATAATTGGGTGACTGTCTGGCCGTCGCAATCATAGTCATAGCTGGCAACGCCGTCTTTGAAGAACGCCGCAGAGAAGAAGCCGGTCTGCCCGGGGTGAGCAGCCGCGGTCGAGTCAGAGCAATCGTCGCCGTTGGTCACTGCGCCCGCGGGCCGCGTGCAGGCCAGGACCGTTCGCCTCGGGTCACCGTAGCCGTCGGCGTCGGCGTCGACGTACCATTGTTGAGTGACGCCCTCATCGATGGCACCGTCGCAGTCGTTATCGGCGCCATCACAGACCTCGGGCCTGGTGTTTGGCACAATCTGCACCGTGCAACTGAGCGCACCGTTCAGGCACGCAATCACCCCCGAGCCACACACCCCAGGATAGCCCGTGCCGCAGGCTGCGCCACCACCCACGGTGCCCTCGTCTACCTGGGCGTTGCAATTGTTGTCCACGTTGTCGCAGCGCTCTGACGCGCCTGGATAGATGTCGGACCTGGTGTCGTTGCAGTCGCCCGCGCAGCCGCGCACACCGTCGCCGTCTGCGTCTTCCCCGCCGCGCTTCCCGTCGCAGTTGAGATCGACTGGCGAGAGGCAGCTTTCGGTCGCCCCCGGAAAACGCGCGGCGTCGGCGTCGTCACAATCGCCCGAGCGCGTCGCGTAGCCCGCCAGTGCCGAAGCGCAAGCCCTGGCCGGCGCACCCGCTCCGTAGCCGTCACCGTCGAGGTCGCCCCAGAAATGCGTCGCGTCGATTGCCGTGTCGTCATCGGCGAATTGATTGCAGTCGTTGTCGAGGCCGTCGCCACAGCGCTCCGGCAAGAGCGGCGATCGAGCGGCGTTCGAATCGTCGCAGTCGTTGCCACCACACTCGGGCGTGAGCACCCCGTCATTATCCGCATCGACCGGTGTGTTGCGGCACAAACCCATTTCACAGGTATCGAGAGTGCACGCTTTGCGGTCGCCACATTCGCCGACAGCCTCGCAGCTGCCGACCGGGCAGGTACCGCGGGTTGGGTTGTTGTCATCGCAGTCCACCCCGGCGAGCCCTTTTCCCTGTCCGCGCGTCCACGGCACCCCGTCGCCGTCTGCGTCCATCGGCTGGCTCGGCGCGAAGGTGAACCGCTGCTGGATCCACGCAGCCTTCTGGGCGAGCACCGAGTTGCCCGAGACGCCCGAGACCGAGACACCCGCGTCGGCTGGCTCGGCCCGGCCGTAGAGCCCTTGCTCCGCGTACTCACCGGTCAAGAAAGACCGGTATGCTTGGTCAGACGGCAACGGATTGGGCAACTGAAGCCTTTGCACGCGTTGGCTGATGTCTCGAGTGGTCCCGACGGCGACCGAGAGCGCATCGCCGAGATCTTCCAGCACCGTTTCACCGCAGAAAGCATACCCCGTGGCGTAGTATTCTGGTCTTTCGCTGCCTTGCCAACCAATGGCGATATTTCTGCCGCCGCAGCGGGCCAGGTAATCGAGCCGCGCCGCTTCGAAGTTCTCGACGTAGACCAGAGGCAGCACCACGTGGCCGGCCAGGCTGAGCAGGTCAGTGAGGAATCCCG
>JAYTAT010000041.1:0-2264 GCA_043737315.1 Archangium sp. | reverse complement strand
CAACATCAAGTCGAACCTGCGCGCGCCCGACCTGGTGCAGCTGGTGGCCGACGTGCTCGAACACCTCACGCCGCTCGAGCGCACGGTCACCGACGAGTCGGGCCACTGGTACCAGCTGACGGTCAAGCCGTACCTGACCACCGACCGCAAGGTCGACGGCGCGGTGGTCACCATCGTCGACGTCGACGCGATTCAGCGCGGCAAGGCGATGCTCGCTGAAGCGCTCGACTACGCCGAAGGCATCGTCGACACGGTGCGCGACCCCCTGCTGGTGCTCGACGAACACCGCAAGGTGCGCTCGGCGAACCGGTCGTTCTACCGGAAGTTCCAGGTCAGCCGGGAAGAGCTCGAGGGCAAGTCGTTCGAGCAGCTGGGCAACCCGCGTTGGGTGCCGCCGGTGTTGATCGCCGCGCTCGAGCGTCTGGCCGCCCACCCGGCAACCGAAGATGCGCGCCTCGAAGACACCCCCAGCCGCTTCGCCGGGCGCTCGATGCTGGTGTCCGGCCGGCCGTTGCTGCGCGCGGGCCAGGCGCCCTGGGTGCTGCTGGCGTTCGAAGACCTCACAGAGCAGATGCGCAGCGACGCGGCGGTGCGACGAAGCGAGCGGGCGCTGCGCGAGATGCTGGGCGCCGCGTCTGAGGCGATCCTCATCGCCAACGGCAACGGCCTCATCACGTACGCCAACGAGATGGCAGCCCGAACCTTCGCCTACCCCCTGGAGGAGCTGACCGGGCTGTCGATCGAACGGCTGGTGCCCGAAGAGCGGCGCGACGAGAAAGATCTCGCCGACTTCCCGTCACCCGTGGCCCAGGGCGTGATGAGCGGAAACCGCGAAGTGCGGGGCCGCCGAAAAGACGGCACTCTTTTCCCCGCAGAGGTGGGGCTGAGCGTGATGGAAGGTGAGCAGGGCCCGCTGGTGGTGGCCTTCGTCTCTGACGTGACGGCGCGCCACGAAGCCGAAGCGCGGATCAGCGCCTACAAGAAGAACCTGCAAGAGATGGCCTTCGACGCGGCGCTGGTCGAAGAGCGCAGCCGCCGCAAGCTCGCCGCCGACCTGCACGACAACATCGGCCAGACGCTCGCGTTGGCGCAGATTCGCTTGAAGGCCGCGCAGAGCCGGCTCGAGTCGAACGGGGCCGCGAAGGATCTGGCCGAGGGCATCAAGCTCATCGGCGTGGCGCTGACCGACACGCGCGAGCTCACCTTCGAGCTGAGCCCCCCGGTGCTCTATGACCTGGGCCTGCCCGCGGCCGTGTCGTGGCTGGGCGATCAGCTCGAGGCGCAGCACAACCTGCGCGTCGAGGTGGAAGCCGACGTGCCCTTCGGCAAGGTCGAAGACGAGACCGCGGGCCTGATCTTCCGCGCGATACGCGAGCTGCTCACCAACGTGGTCAAGCACGCGAAGACTTCGAAGGCCCAGGTTTCGGTGCACCGGGTCGACGGCACGCTGCAGGTGGTGGTGGAAGACCAGGGCACCGGCTTCGACCCCAACCGGCTCAAGAGCTACGAGGCCGCCAAGGGCTTCGGGCTCTTCAGCGTGCGTGAGCAGATCAGCCGACTGGGCGGCACGTTCGAGCCTGATTCCAGCCCCGAGCACGGCACCCGAATCACCCTTCGAATTCCGTTGAATGACCGCAAATCAGTACCACCCGTAGCTGGAGACCTGAAATGAACATCCTCCTTGTCGATGACCACCAGATGATGCGCGATGGCTTGAGGGCAGTGCTGGAGCGCGAGAGCGATCTTCACGTGAGTGGCGAGGCGGCTGACGGCCGCACCGCGCTCGAGCTGTGCGCCACCCTTCACCCCGATGTCGTGGTGATGGACATTGGAATGCCTGGCCTGAACGGCATCGAGGCCACCCGTCAGGTGACCACGCACCATCCCCGTACCCGCGTGGTGGCGCTCTCGATGAACGCCGATCGCCGCTACGTGCACGCGATGTTCGAAGCGGGCGCCTGGGCGTACCTGGTGAAGAGTTCGGCGTCGGAAGAGCTGATCAGGGCGATTCGTGCGGTGTCGCACGACGAGAAGTACGTCAGCCCCACCGTGGCCAGCGCCGTGCTCGATGCGTTCGTGGTGGGCCCCAAGTCCACCCAGCGTGACCCGCGCAGCGAGCTTTCGCCCCGCGAGCGTGAGGTGCTGCAGCTGCTCGCCGAGGGCATGACCTCGAAGGAGATCGCCGCCAAGTTGGACCTCGCCGTGTCGACCATCGAGACACACCGAAAACAGATCATGGCGAAGCTCGAGCTGCGCTCCGTGGC
>JAYTAT010000040.1:0-2264 GCA_043737315.1 Archangium sp. | reverse complement strand
GCAGACCCGCGCCGACACCGGCCGGCCCTTCGTCATCAAGGGGCTCTCGCCCGCCTGGCACGAGGTGGAGCGCAAGCTGGAGCAGGTTTCAGGCGCCGACGTGCCCGTGCTGGTCACCGGGGAAAGCGGCACCGGCAAAGACCTCGTCTCGCGGGCGATTCACTTCAACAGCAAACGCGCAGGCAAACCGTTCGTGACCGTCAACTGCGCGGCCATTCCCGAGACGATGCTCGAGAGCGTGCTCTTCGGTCACGTGAAGGGCGCGTTCACCGGCGCGTCGTTCGACAAGATTGGTGAGTTTCAGAAGGCCGACGGCGGCACCCTGTTCCTTGATGAATTGGGCGAGCTGCCCTTGATGCTGCAGGCCAAGGTGCTGCGCGCCATCGAGCAGGGTGAGGTCTCGCCGCTGGGCAGCAACGCTGCGCCGGGCCGGGTCGACGTGCGCTTCATCTGCGCCACCAACCGCGACCTTCCCCAGATGGTGAAAGAGAACCGCTTCCGCGACGATCTCTTCTTTCGCGTGGGCGTCATCACCATCGAGCTGCCCGCGCTGCGCACCTACAAAGACAACCTGCCCATTCTTGCGCAGGTCTTTCTGCAGCAGGCGGCGCAGAAACACGCGCGCAAAGTCTCGAAGCTGAGCCGCGAGGCGATGGCCGTGCTGCAAGCCTGGGACTTTCCCGGCAACGTGCGCGAGCTGAAGAACACGCTCGAGCACGCGGTGGTGATGGCCCGCAGCGACACCGTGACGCCCGACGATTTGCCCAAGGCCATGCGCGGCGCAAACGCCCTGCCCTCGACGCCCGCGGTGGCCGAAGCAGCACCGAAAACCCTGGCCGAGTTGAGAGAGGCCTGGCTTGCACCACTCGAGCGCCGCTACCTGGCCGAGCTGCTTGATGAAAATGACGGCAAGGTCGACGCGGCCGCGAAACGCGCAGGTATCAATCGCGTCACGATGTACCGGCTCATGCAGAAACACGGGCTGGTCGTGCAGCGCCGGGTGCGCTCACCAAGTTTTGTATGAAACGAAAATCGCGGGGCCCCGTATGCTGAACGAAGTCACTCAACCCAACGGAGATACACCCATGAAGAAGCTGCTGCTGACTGGTATGGTATTGGCGTCGGTCGTTTCATTTGCGCAGGCGAAGAAGACTGTCGTGGCCGCGCCCGCTGCCGCTGCCCAGAAAGACATCGTGGACACCGCCGTGGCCGCCGGTTCGTTCAAGACGCTCGCCACCGCGCTCACCGAGGCCGGGCTCATCGACACGCTCAAGGGCAAGGGCCCGTTCACCGTCTTCGCGCCCACCGACGAGGCGTTCGCCAAGGTGCCCAAGAAGGACCTCGAGGCGCTCCTCAAGGACAAGAAGAAGCTGACCCAGGTGCTCACCTACCACGTGGTCTCGGGCAAGGTGATGGCCTCCGACGTGATGAAGATGAAGGACGGCTCGAAGGTGAAGACGGTCGAGGGCAGCGAGTTCACCCTGGGCCTCAAGGACGGCAAGGTGAAGGTCGACAACGCGAACGTCACCAAGACCGACATCGAGGCGAGCAACGGCGTCATCCACGTGATCGACTCCGTCATCATGCCGAAGTGACGTAGCGCTTCACGCCGCAACGCGCGGGAACCGCAACGTGAACGCGGTTCCCGCTTCGGCGTTCGAGGTGACGGCGATGGTGCCCCCGAGCGCGTCGACGATGTGTTTGACCACGTAGAGCCCCAGGCCCACGCTGCGCCCCAGCGGTTCTGCAGCAGCGCTGCCCCGATGCATCGGCTCAAAGAGCACGGGCAGTACCTCGGGCGGTATGGGCGTGCCCTGGTTCGAGACGCTCAGCTCGACCCATTCACCCACGGCCCGGGTCTTCACGCGCACGGTGCTGTCGGGTGGGCTGTGTTTGAGCGCGTTGCTGATGAGGTTCTGCGCGACCTGGGCGATGCGCTGCGGATCCCACGAGCCTTCACCACTGCCTTCGTGTTCGACCTCGAGCTCGCGCGAAGGGTAGGTCATCTGCACCTCTTCGGCGATCTCCTGCGTCACCGTGTGCAGATCCATCCGCTCGCGGGTAATCGACAGCCCGCCCCCCACCCGGGCCTCGGAGAAGTCGAGCAGGTCGTTCACCTGTCGCATCATGCCGTCGAGGGTGGTCTTCAGCCGTTCGACCACCTTGCGGCTCCCGGGGTCGAGGCCTTCCTGACGCTCCAATAACCCGATGCCCAGCTTCATCGCGGCGATGGGGTTGCCCAGGTCGTGGCCTACGATGCCCAG
>JAYTAT010000039.1:0-13906 GCA_043737315.1 Archangium sp. | reverse complement strand
ACGCGCGCTGGCTCTCCTGACGAATCTGGGTGCTGCCCGGCACGACCGGGTTGGTCTCTGCGCCGGTGACCGGGTCGGTCACGAAGGCGCGCAGGTCGCGGGTGGTGCGATCCCAGTTGAAGGAGGGCGCGAAGCCGACGAAGAACCACAAGCGGTCTTTGATGATCGGGCCGCCGACCTGGGCGCCGAAGTCGACGGTGTTGAGGAGCTTGGGCTGCAAACGCACCGACGTCGCGTCGCTGTCGATGGCCCGGGGCTGACCCTGCAGCGCGCCGGGGGTCCAGTTACCCCAGACCATGCCGTGGAACTCGTTCGAGCCCGACTTGGTGACGACGTTGAGCACGCCGCCGGTAGAGCGGCCGTACTCGGCCATGTAGCCGCCCGTGACGACGTTCGCCTCTTCGACGAACTCGACGGGAAACTGAGCGCCGTTGGTGCCGAAGGCCGGGTCGCTCACGGACACGCCGTCGACCAGGTAGAGGTTCTCAGGCGACTGCGCGCCCGAGAAGCCGAAGCCGTACTCGTCGGCGATCACCTGCGGGGCGACCGAAGCGAGCGACTCGAACGAACGCACACCCGAGCCGTTGGGCTGGATGAAGGCGATGTTGTTGATGAATTCCTTGCCGACGGTGATGCCGGTGGTGGTCGAGCCGATGTCGACGGTGGGCGGCCTGCCCACGACGATCACGGTGTCACCCTGCACGGCCTCGGGCTGCAGCTGAATGTTCACGCGCACGGTGCGATCGACGCGGATGGTGACGTCGGTGCGCGAGTAGGGCTTGAACGATTCCTTCTCGAGCTTCAGGGTGTAGACGCCGGCGGGCAGTTGGCCCAGGCGGTAGAGGCCTGAGCTGTCCGTGACGACGACCTCTTCGCCCTGCAAAGCAGGAGAAGTCGCAGTGATCACCACGTCGGGAACCGGCTTGCTCGTGGCAGCGTCCGTCACGATACCCGTGATGACAGCGGAGCCTTGTGCAAAAGCCAGAGACGATACGCACGCGCTCGCGATGAGCACGGTGCGGTACAGCCAGTTGATAGGACGCACGCGGTTGGATCCTCCAGGAAGGAACGAATTGCGGCGCCTTCCTTACTCGGGAGCACCTGTCTGTCAACGGTCCTCGATAATTCGGTAACGTTTTTGTTAAGAGGTCTGACTCCATGTTCGATTCCGTTCTCTCCAAAGGTGATGCCCCGAAGAGCCGTTTCGGCGCCGGCACCATCCTCTCCGTCGGCATTCACCTGGCGCTCTTTGCCCTGGTGGCGTGGTTCACCACCCGCCCGCCCGCCGTCGAAGAAGATGTGTCCGAGGTGAAGTTCTTCGCCGCGGTGCCCCCGCCGCCGCCTCCCCCGCCCCCGCCTGCCGGCAGCACCACGCCGAAGGTCGAGACGAAGGTGGAGAAAAAGATCAAGAAAGACGTGCTCGTTCAGCCCAAAGAAATACCCCTCGAGAAGCCGCCCGAGGCCGAGCCTCAGCCCGAAGAACCCTCGGCCGAGCCCGAAGGTGTTCCGGGCGGCGTCGAAGGCGGCGTGGTGGGCGGCGTCGTCGGTGGTGTGGTGGGCGGCGTGGTCGGAGGCGTCATCGGCGGCACGTTTGGCACCGACGTGGTGCCGTTCGGCGAAGGCATGACCCGACCGACGGTCGATACCCCGGCGCTGGCGAACGATCTCTACAGCCGGGAGGCCCGCGAGGCGCACATCGAAGGCATGATGATTGTGAGGTGCAACGTTCTGGCAGACGGCACCATCAGGAACTGCCGGGTGCTCAAGCCGCTGCCCCATCTCTCTGAAACGGTGCTCAACCGGCTGCATGGCATGAAGGCCACCCCTGGTACCTTCCAGGGAAAACCGATCGCGATCGACTACGTCTTCAACTTCAAGTTCCAGATGCCGCGCTGATTTTTTTTTGAAGTCCGCGTTCCGTAACGGCCGATCAAACACGTTGGCTCCTGTGAGAGCCCCTACTAGGAAGCTGCGCCCATGGACTTCTCACTGAGTCATCTTTGGTCCTCGATGGGGATCTTCGCGAAGCTCATCGTCATCACGATGGGCATCATGTCGACCGCCAGCCTGCTCGTGATGTTCGAGCGCATCGTGGTCTACATGCGGTCTGGTTCTGAATCGGTGCTGTTCGCCCAGAAGATGGCCAAGGTGCTCTCGGATGGCGACGTCGCCGCTGCGGCCGCCTCGGGCCCGACCAAGAACGTGGGCCACCTGGGCCGCACCATCAACGCGGGCCTGACCGCCTTCCGCACGGCGCCGGCCGACAAAGACGTGGCGATCGAATCGGTCGCCCGCGCGATGGAGCGTCAGGCAGCGCGCGAGGTGCAGAACCTCAAGCGGGGCCTGGGCATCCTGGCCACCGTCGCCTCGACGGCACCGTTCATCGGTCTGCTGGGCACCACGATGGGCATCGTGAACTCTTTCCAGCAGATGGCCGCCACGGGCTCAGGCGGCCTGGGCACCATCTCGGGCGGCATCTCGGAAGCGCTCATCACCACGGCCTTCGGTCTGCTGGTGGCGATCCCCGCGGTGATGGCGTTCAACTTTCTCCAGGGTTGGGTCGACGCGCGCTCGGTGGATCTGTCCGAGTCGAGCAACGAGTTCCTCGACGTCGTCACCCGACACTTCGCGAAGTAACGCGGCAGACCCGGAGCAATCACCATGAGCATGGGTGTCGGCGGCAAGAAGGGCATCAAAGCCGAGATCAACGTGACCCCCATGGTCGACGTGGTGCTCGTGCTGTTGATCATCTTCATGGTGATCACGCCCATGCTTCAGCGCGGCAAAGACGTGCAGCTGCCCAAGGCCGTGAAGGTCGACGACGAGAAGAAGGGCGGCGCCGACCCCATCGTGGTCTCGGTCACGCCCGACAAGGTCATCTACATCGAGAGCGACTCGTACGATGACGAAGGCTTTCAGGTCGAGCTGCAGAAGAAGCTCATCAGCAACCCCAACCAGCGCATTCTCCTCAAGGGCGATCAGTCGTTGGTGTTCGACGACGTACGCCGGGTGATGAACCTCGCGCGCAAGTCGGGCGCCAAGTCGATCGCCCTGGGCGTCGAAGAGGTGAAGAAGTGAAGCGGGCCAGCGCGCCTCATCGAGGTGTCCAGTGAGCGGCAGGAAGCGCCGGAAGATCTCCGTGCAGTCGCAAGGCGGCCTGAACTCCGACATCAACATCACGCCGATGGTCGACGTGGTGCTGGTGCTGTTGATCATCTTCATGGTCGTCACGCCGCTGCTCGAGAAGGACATCGAGGTGAGGGTGCCCGACAGTGAGAAGGTCGAGCAGCTCGACGAGGTGCCGCAGGATCAGCTGGTGGTGACGGTGGCGCAGTCGGGTGAGCTGAAGATCAACCTCGACGTGATGCCCACCCAGCAGGAGTACGTCGCCAAATTGTCGCGCATGCTGGCCGCCAAGAAGAAGGGCGACAAGCTGGTCTTCTTCACCGCTGACGACCAGACCAACTACGCAAAGCTGGTCGCTGCGCTCGATGGTGCACGGCAGGCGGGTGCAGAGACGCTGGGCATGGCGACTGACAAGATCGAGGCAGCCGCGCCTGCTGGGCCCGAGGCGCCTGTCGAGCCCGCTCCGCCTCCCGAGCCCTGAACCATCGCGGTCAGTGCGCGTGCTGCTCGAGGAGCGCAATGCGCCGGTCATGCTCTTCGACGCGTCGTCGCAGATCTCGGTCGGCCACCAACATGTCTTTGAGCTGATTGACGGCGGTGGCGACGCCGATGAGCTCAGTCGCGAGCCGCACTTCGGTCTCCGACTGGCGCCGTTCGACTCGCTCCAACCGGGAGTTGGCCCCATCGAGCCGCGAGTTGGTCTCATCAAGCCGCGAAGAGAGGGCCTCGCGGGTGTGCTTGAGCTCGTCGCGAATCTGAATCAGGACTTCAGTGGCCAGGTCCTTCTTCGCCATACCCCATCATAGCGAGCGGCCCCGAAGCTCCGCCAGCTCACCCTTCAACCCAGGCAGCTCGCCGGGAGGAAGCTTCTTGAGCACGTACTGCACGGTCTCGTGCAGCGTCTCGTAGGGGTCGCGCGCCACGAAGCCCAGCTGCGCTTCGGCCTTGCTCGAGTCACACCAGAACCAGTGCTCCCCCACCTCGACCTCCTGAGGATCGATGCGGGGCTTCTCGCCGCGCCACTTCGCCACCTGGTCGAGCGCATACGCCCCCAGGATGTTGAGCTGCTTGTTCAACTTCACCCGGGGCGCCGCGACGCCGGTCAGCCGCTCGAGGCGCGAGAAGAACTCCTTCATCGAGAAGTTGAGGCCCATCAGGTGCCGGCCGTACAGCTCGCCGCGGGTCAGCGCGTTGGCCGCCGCCTGCGCCACATCACGGGCGTCGACGAAGCTGATGCCGCCACCGGGCATCGCGGGAATGTCGCGCTGAAGAAACTTCACCACCGTCCACGTGGAAGAGAGCCGGTCATCACCGGGCCCCATCAGCAGGGCGGGGTTGAGCACGACGAGGGGAATGCCCTCTTTCTTGCAAAACTCGAGGGCGAGCTTCTCTTCGTAGATTTTCGACAGGTAGTACGGCCAGCGGCCGACGGTCTCGATGGGGTAGTCGTCGGCTTCGGTGCCGATGCGCTCTTCTTTGGACACGGCGATGGTGCCAGAGGTCGAGGCCAGAATGATGCGCGGCCTGGTGCCCAGCGTGCGCACGTCGCGCAACAGCTCGCGGGTGCAGTCGACGTGCAGCTCGTACATCTTGCGGCCGTCTTCGTTCTTGAAGCTGACCAGACCGGCCAGGTGATAAATTGCCTCGACGCCGCGCAGTGAATCGCGCACGGCTTCCCTATCCTTCAAGTCAGCCTGCACGTGACGGATGGGGTGGTCGCCGGTCAGCCACGCGGCCGGGGGCCTGGAGCGCGAGATGAGCGTGAGCGCGTGCCCCTGTTTGCGCAGGAGCGGCACGAGGTGGGTGCCGAGAAAACCAGTGCCGCCAGTGATGAGAATGTTCATGGGTTCTTTCGCCTCGCCGTGCGCCGCGGGCAGAGGGCGTTCAAGAGTGCGCTTTGGTTCGTCGTTCACGGGTCGGAATGGCCGGCACGCTCAAATCTTCCTGCCGCACGCTGCGACCGTCTTTCAACGCGCGCACCGACTCCTCGGCCATGCGGGTGAGCATGCGGTAGCCCTCACTCTTGGCGAGGCCCTTGACCGTCTCGCGCAGCTTGCCCAGCTCGAGCACCGGCCCGATGCGCACCTCGAGCTCATCGAACTTCGGCCACCACGCACCCTTGGGCAGCGCCCTGTGAGTGCCCTGCAGATAGACCGGCAGAATGTCGACGCCGAAGGTGAGCGCGAGGTAGCCGGTGGTGGGCTTGAACTCCATCAGCTCACCGTTCGGGCTTCGGGTACCTTCGGGGAAGATGAGCAGGTTGAAGCCCTGGGTGAGCGATTCACCCGCCAGCCGCAACGACTCACGCAGCGACCCCGAACGATCCATCGGAATCAAGTTGGTGAAGTTCTCGAAGTACGCCCGCTTCAGGGGTGAATCGAAGAAGTAGTCACGCGCGGCGAGGGCGACCAACCGTTCACCCTGCTCGCCCATGGCGACCTTCACGAGGCCCATGTCGAGGTGGCTCGCGTGATTGGCGACCACCAGGAAGTTGCGGTTCTGGGGGATGAAGTTCTTGCCCTTCACCTTCACGTCGAAGAGCCCGCCGTAGATGGCGCGCTGCCCCGCGGAGAGCGCTGCCCTGCCCGCCTCGGCCACACCATCGGGCAAGTTGAGCTCGAGCTCGGAGTCCTTCTTGCGTGCGACCTCCCTTGAGATCTCCCGCGCCTTCACCTCGGCGGCCGGCTTGCGGCCCGACTGCGCGACCACCCGGCGCAGATCATCGACGGTGGTGATCTTGGTGAGATCGCTGACCGCGGTCACCGGCACGCCACGCGCTTCCAACGCCGCCGACAGCTCGGTCAACATGAGCGAGTCGAACCCCAGATCCACCTGCAGGCGCGAATCGGCCCGCACGTCGCTCACGTCTTTCTGAATGACGTCGGCGATGACCTTGGTGAGCCAGTCGGTGTTCTCGCCGTCTTTCCGGGCCTTCTCGGCGGCCTTCTCTTGCCGCTTGAGCTCCTCGACCACCATCGGGCGCTTCACCTTGCGCGAACTGGTGCGGGTCAGCTCGGCGTCTTGAAAACGGAGCACCTTGACCCGGCGGTAGAACGGCTGCTCGCCCGACACCATGCGAAAATGTTCTTCCAGCTCGCGGCGCACTTCTTCACGCGGTCGATCTTTGTAGTCAGGCACCACCAGGGCCGCGACCTTCTCGCCGCCGCTCTCATCGGGGAGCCCGACCACGCTCAACTCCTTCACGTGCGGGTGCACCGCGTAGAGCTCTTCGAGTTCATCCGGGTACACGTTCTTGCCGTTGGCATCGATGATGACGTCCTTGCGGCGCCCGACGAGGTACAGGTTGCCCTCGCCATCGATGCGGCCGAGGTCGCCGGTGAACAGCCAGCCGTCTTTCAACACCGCGGCGGTCGACTCGCGATCCTGAAAGTAGCCCGCCATCACGTTGGGGCCACGCGCGGTGACTTCGCCCACGCCTTCACCATCGGGCTCGAAGATCTTCAGCTCGACGCCCGGGAGCGCCTTGCCCACCGTACCCGGCAACCGTTTGTTCCCCGCGTGCGTGACGGTCAACACCGGCGCCGCTTCGGTCAGGCCGTACCCTTCATCGAGGGTGAAGCCGAGCGCGTGAAACGCCTTGTGCACGTCATCGGGCAAGGCCGAGCCACCCGAGATGAGGAACTTGATGTTGCCGCCGAACTTCCGGTGCACGGGCCAGAAGAGAAGCTTGCCCAGGTTGATGCCCTGCCGGTTTCGCAGCTCGGCGTTGATCGACATGAGGCCCTTCATGGCCTCTTCGATGAACCTGGGCTGGGCGGCGAACTCCTGGGTGATCTTCCGGTGGAAGAGCTGCCAGAGCGCGGGCACACCGACGAGGCCGGTGATGTTGCCGCCTTCGAGCACGTCACCGATGCGATCGGCGGTGAGTTCGTCGAGGTATGCGACTTCAGCGCCGCGGGAGAACGGCGTGAGAAAACCCGCGCTGAACTCGAAGGTGTGGTGCAGCGGGAGCACGGACAACACGCCGTCGCCCACGCCCAAATCGAACGCGCCACCGAGCTTCGCCACCAGGGCCGAGAAGTTTCGGTGGGTGAGCATCACGCCCTTGGGGTTGCCGGTGGTGCCCGAGGTGAAGAGCAACGAGGCCACGTCATCGGGGGCAGCGCCCTTCTTCACCGCGCCAATGCCTTCGGGCGCGAGCGGATCGCCGGCCATCGCTTCGGCCAGCGGCATCACGCGGGTGGAGAGCCCGGCGGCGGCGAGCGCGTTCTCGAGCGTGGGGTGTTTCTCGAGCACCTGCTCGGACACGAGGCAAATCTTCGCTTCGCTGCGGCGGGCGATGTTGACGATCTCGGCTTCCGAGATTTCCTTGTCGACCGGCACGGCGGTGCAGCTGGCGCGCAAGATGCCGAAGAAGGCGATGCCCCATTCCGGGCGGTTCTCAGAGACGAGCATGACGCGGTCTTGATGCACCACGCCTGAAGCGAGCAGGGCACTGCCCACGCGCGCGGCGTAGCGGTGCACTTCGCCGAAGGTGAAACGTTGGCTCTCTTCACCTTCGTAGAGGCGAAAGGCGACGCGGTGACGCCACTCGTGCGTGGTGGCATCGAGCAGCTCGAGCAGGTCGCGGTACGCGTGCACCGTCTTGCGCTTCTGGGTCTCTTCATCGAGGCCGGGGAAGACCCACTTTTCAAGGCCGGGAATGTGCGTCTCGAGGAAGTAGGTGCGCCAGTCGATCGCTTCGGGGTCCCAGGGAATCTTCGCGCGGTCGTGCGCGGGCATGTCGACGTAGAGCGAGCGGGTGTTGTCGCAGCGAAAGATGAAGCTGTTCGACCAGATGAAGGGCAAGAACAGGTCGACGATCATGTTCACGCGATCGGTCTGCTGGGTGACGTCGTCGAGCTGCACCTTCACGCGATCGAGGGCGGCGTTGAACTTCGGGGCGCCCCAGGTGGGCCGGTTCTCGTCGATGACTTTATTGAGCCATGAAGCGCCCTTGCCGATGAGCGGCGAGTTGGTGAGGTCGAAGAACGTCTTGCTGACGGGCTTGGGCTCGATGCGGCTCTTGAGCGAGTTGACGAACTGGTTACCGGTTTCCTTGTTGCGCCAGCGGCGGCGCTTGTAGAGCCCGACCAGCTCGACGGACCGGTTGGCGATGAAGGGCGCTGAGTCACCGGTGGCCTGCTGGTACACCCGGCGTTCCGGCGTGCGCAGCGCCTGCGCGGTGATGGCGATGAGCGAGCCTGCGACCTGATCGACGGGGATCATGTCGAGCACCGAGGTGGCGCTTGCGGGCAGCGCGGTCTGGCCCTTGATGCACGAGTAGATCATCGGCGCCGAGGTGGTGAAGCCCTCGTTCCACCCGGGGAAGGGGAACTTCTGGGCGCTCTCGACCACCGAGGGGCGTACCAGCGCGTAGCGAAGACCCGGGGTGCCGGCGATGACCTGCTCACCCAGCGACTTGGTGTACGTGTACGTGTTGGGCCAGCCCCAGTGCTGGGCGCGCTCCATGCCTGCTTCGACCAGGCGGGTGGTGAGCCAGAGCTTTCGTTCGCGGCCGACGGCGAGGCGCAGCGTCTTCTCGTCTTTCCAGTCGCGGCCTTCTTCCTTGAGCCGCTCCAGGGCCTTCTCGCGGAAGGTCGAGGTGAGCGCCTTGTCATCGGCCTGTTCACGCAGGCGGGCGACGGCCTTCTCGGCGTCTTTGAGTTCCTGCTCGAGGCTGAAGTCGCGGCCATCGAGCTCGTTGCGGCGGGGAAAATAGCCGACCACTTCTTCGTCTTCGAAGACCAGGCCGCTGCGGTTGCCGGCCACGAAGGAGGTCGACATGTGCACGAGGGGCACGTCCCAAAAGAGGCAGGCTTCCACGAGAAACTTCACGCCGTGGGTGTTGACGTTGAGACCGACCTCGAGCGACGGGTTGAAGCTGACGAGGCCGGCGCAGTTGATGACCACGTCGATCTCGCCCTTGAGCGCGCGGGCTTTCGTTTCATCCATGCCCATCCACGGATCGGTGATGTCACCGTCGAGGATGGTGCATTTGCTCTTGAGCCAGGTGATGGCGGCGGCTTCCCCGCCGTGGCGATCACGAACCGGGAGGAAGGGTTCGCTGGTGGCGACTTTTTCGTAGAAGCGGGTGTGGGCGTCTTTGCTGCTGCCCTTCCGAACGAGCACGTACACGTGAGCGAGCTGATCGCCGTAGTGGTGCAGCAACATCGAGAGGGAAACTTTGCCGACGAAGCCGGTGGCGCCCGCGAAGAGCACGCGCTTGCCGGTGAGGATCTTCGTGACGTCGAGAGGCTCGGCCATGGCCGGGGCATCTACCCGTTCTCCCTCTCCCTGCGAAGCGGGGAGAGGGTCGGGGTGAGGGGCCACTGTGGGTTACACTCTTGCCATGCCATGGGAGAAAGAAAGGGCGCTGGCCCGCAAGGTCATGGTGGGCTTTGAAGCCGCCGAAAAAAGGCAGCGGGAGCTCACCCGCCGCGAAGGCCCGCGCCTCGAGTGGGCGGTCGAGGTTTCGTCGGAAGTGGACGCCGCGCGGATCTCGGCGACGCTCGCCGCATTCGACGAGCCGCTGGTTACCGACCGCAGCAATGAGTGGCTTCGGCTGCGCGAGAAGAACCGTTGATCCGCGTGCTTTCGCTTGCCTGCCTGATCGCCCTGCCCTGCTTCGCAGCCGACCTCTCGCCCGAGGCGCAGCTGGCGCTCACGTCGCTCAGAGCAGGAGAACGCACCCGGGTGGAAGCAGCCCTGGGAGACGCCGCCCAGCTTCCCCTGTACCGCGGCGACTTCGTGGTCGACCCGGGAGCCCGCCTGGTCACCGGCAAGGTCGCCCTCACCATCACCGCAAAATCCACGCTGACCGAGCTGTACCTGCGCTGCACGCCCAACGCGAACCACCCGGGCGCCGTCGTCTTGAGCCGCGCGAAGGTGAACGGCAAAGACACCGGCCTCGCGCAGCCCGACCCTTCGCTCTACCGGATCCGCGTCGAGGCAGAAAAAGGCCAGCAGCTGACGGTAGAGGTCGAGCTGAAGGCCCGGGTGCCGAAGCAGCCCAGGACCACCAGCGCGCTGACAGACGGGCCGGGCGGTGACTACGGCGCCTTCTCAGCGAGTGACGACACGCTGCAGCTGGTGGGGTTGATGCCGATGATTCCGCCCGAACGCGAGGGCAAGTTGTTCGAAGGGCCTTCGGGCATCGGAGACTTAGGCAGCTTCGACCCGTCGAACTTCATCGTGAGCGTGGTCTCTCCGCTGGGGTGGCGCGCGGTGTCGAGCGGGCAGGCGGTCGGTGAAGTACCGACGGGCGCGGGCTCGGTGCGGTTTGCCTACGCGACGGCGGCGGCGCGGGAGCTGCCCCTGCTGCTGCTCAAGGGCGCGAAGGTGACCACGAAGCAGGCGGGCGAGGTGACGGTCGAAGCGGTGCTCTTTGGCGACGCGAAGCAGGCGACCCAGGTGACCGAACACGCGGCCAGGGCGCTGCAGCTGCTCGAGGCAAAGCTGGGGCCGTACCCGTTCAAGACGCTGCGGGTGGTGGAGATGCGGCTGGTGAACGGCGCGGGCGGCATGGAGTTCCCCGGGCTCGTGACGGTGTCGGCGGGGCTGCTCTCAGGGCAGACGGATCCACTCGAGGCGTTGGGGTTGGGGGGCGAAGAGCTGCAGGCGGCGATGTCGTTGCTGGGGCCGATGCTCGGGCAGCTGATGAAGAACACGCTGGAGTTCACGATCGATCACGAGTTGGCGCATCAGTACACGGCGATGTTGGTGGGCAACGACCCCATCGCGGAGCCGGTGGCCGATGAGCCGCTCACGCAGCACCTGGCGTTGTTGCTGCTCGAGTGGCGGCAGGGCAAGCAGGCGGCGGCGGCGATGCGCGAGGGGCAGTTGAAGGCGGCCTACCAGCTGCACCGGTTGATGGGCGGGGAGGACGGGAAGGCGAACCGGCCCACGCATGAGTACGCGTCGAACCGGGAGTACGCGGCGTTGATCTACGGCAAAGCGCCGCTGTTGTTCGACGAGCAGCGCAAGCTGGTGGGCGACGAGGCGTGGCTCAAGGGCCTCAAGAGCTATGTCGAGCAAAACCGGTATCGCTGGGTGACCTCGCGCACGCTGACGGAGCTGGTGGCGAAGCAGAATCCGCAGCACGGCAAGAAGCTCGAGGCGCTGAGAAACCGCTGGTGGAACGAGGCGCACGGCGACGAAGACATCGGGGGTCTCGATCTCAATTCCTTACTGACGGGAGGCTCGATGCAGGGCCTCGACCCGAAGGTGTTGCAGGAGCTCGAGAAGGCGATGAAGGCGCTGGGAGACAACTAAGTCCCCTCGCCCTGCGAAGCGGGGAGAGGGTCGGGGTGAGGGGCCACACCGCGAATACAGTCGAGAGTGGACCACACCGTTCAGAGAGGCAGATCGTTCTGGAGCAGCTCGAGGAGCGGGCGATAGGCGAAGATGCGGCGGCTCTGTCGGCCTGAGATCTCCTGAACCAGGCCGAGTTGAGTGAGACGCTCCAGCGCCTTGAGGGTCGTGGGCGGAGTCACGCCGGCCCCAGCGGTGAGCGTCTTCGCATCGACGATCGGTCGCTGCCGAAGCTGCTGATAGACCGCCATGACCGAGAGCTTCGAGGGCCCGTCGATCTCACGGATCTGTTGCTCGTGCTTCGCGAAGAGGGCGAGCGCCTTCCGCGCCGTCGTGTGAGCGTTCTCCGCGGTCAGCTCGACGCCGTGAAGGAAGAACTCAATCCACGCCTCCCAATCACCGGCTTCACGCGTTCCCTGAAGCAGCTCGTAGTACTGCTGACGATGCTGACGAAAGTAGAGGCTCAGATAAAGGAGCGGCTCACTGAGCGCCTGCTCGGCGACCAGGATGAGCGCGATGAGCAACCGGCCGAGACGCCCGTTCCCGTCGGGAAACGGGTGAATCGTCTCGAACTGCGCGTGAACGAGCGCGGCTTTGATCAGGGTCGGTGCAGTCTCGTCGTGGAGATAGGTCTCCAGCTGGCCGATACATCGATCCACCTCGCTCCATGGTGGCGGAACGAACAGCGCCGCGGAAGGCGAGCTTCCACCGAGCCAAACGGGCTGCTTCCGAAACGCACCGGGCTGTTTCGAAGCGCCTCTGCCCGAGTTCAGGAGCACCTCATGAATTTGGCGGATGAAGCGTGACGAGAGCGGCAGGCCCCCGCGCAACAGCTTCATCGCGCGCTCAGTCGCGTCGACGTAGCGCGAGACCTCCTGAACATCTTCGAGCGGCACTCCGGGAAGCTCGGTGGTCTCGTAAAGCAGGAGATCCGAAAGCGAGGACTGCGTTCCTTCGATCTGAGAAGAGAGAACTGCTTCCTTCCGCACGTAGAAGTAGAGGAACAACCGAGTGTCGGGGAGCATCGTGCTGACCCCATCGAGCCGGCCGAGGGCCCGGTTCGCCCTCTCCGTCAGCGCTGCGAATGCAGCGAGGTCGAGTGGAGGAATCGGAGGCAGCGCATTGGGGACAAACGCCTGATGCGCCTCGACTTCCGTGCGCGTCACCCACTTCCCCTGGAGTCCTCGCTTCATTAAAGGCTCTTTAATGACGTCCGGCGCCATTTAAAATGATGGGCTCGTTTTAAATCGCGAAACCCCTGGCGACCACCAAAGTGGAGCCCGACGAAGCCGCTGATGACGGGTTGCTCGTCGACCTTGGTCAGCGAGGCAAACTGGGGAACTCACCTCCGAAACGGGTCAGCTCCACTTCCTGCAGCACCCCTGCCGCCACTTTCTCTCGCGGGTCGCCCACCACGATCGTGAGGCCCGCAGTGCCGACCAGAAGGTGGATCATCGATGCGGCATTGTCCGCCTTCGCCCCGTGGGTCTCCCAATCGCGCAGGCTGCTCAGGTCTCGATAGATGAAGAGTTCAGTGGTGGTCGAGAGCGGTACCTCGCTCAACGAGAAGTACACGCCGCCATCGACTGCCTGAATCACAGCGCGGCGCCATCGCCGGAAGATGGCGTGTGCTGCCGAGTCGAGCGCCTCGGCAAGGCGCTGAGAGGGCACGCTGAAGCTCCGGTCAAAACCGCCGATCATGATGAATCCCTTGGACCTGAGCTGGCCTGCCGCGGCTCGTCGACAAGGTACTAAACACCCACGACTGACATCATTTGCGGCCGATGCCGAAGTAGGTGAAGCCGAGCTCCCGCATTTTTGAAGGCGCGTACACATTGCGCCCATCGAAGATGACCGGCGCCTTCATCAGCCCCTTCATGCGTTCGAAGTCGGGGTGGCGGAATTCGTTCCACTCGGTCACGACGAACAGCGCATCGACCCCCTCGAGCGCGTCATACGGCCGCTCGACGAAGGTGACCTTGTCGTTGAGCAGCCGCCGGGCATTCTCGATGGCGACGGGGTCGAACGCGGTGACCCGGGCCCCACCGGCCAGCAACCCCTCGATGATCTCGATTGAAGGCGCATCGCGCATGTCATCGGTCTTGGGCTTGAAGGCGAGCCCCCAGACGGCGAACGACTTCCCCTGGAGCGAGCCGAAGTGCGCCTTCGCCTTCTCGACGAGCACGCGTTTCTGCCGGGCGTTGGTCTTCTCCACGGCGCGGAGCAGATCGAACTCGAGCCCGTTTGCATGCGCGGTGTTGACGAGCGCCTTCACGTCTTTTGGAAAGCAGCTGCCGCCGTAGCCGACGCCCGGGAAGAGGAAGGGGTAGCCGATGCGTTTATCCGCGCCGAGACCTTTGCGAATGAGGTCGACGTCAGCGCCGACTTTTTCGCAGAGGGCGGCGACGTCGTTCATGAAGGAGATGCGCACCGCGAGCATGGCGTTGGCGGCGTACTTGGTGAGCTC
>JAYTAT010000038.1:0-13911 GCA_043737315.1 Archangium sp. | reverse complement strand
CGGCGACCGCGTTCTTGAGCCGCTCAGAGTGCTTCGAAAGATCCGGTGGGGGGCTGGCCAGCGGGGGCGCGGTGATCTCCTCGGGTCCGAGGCGCTCGAAGGCAGCCCTGAGGAGGCGCTGGCTGTATTTCTTGAGAAGTCGGCGCATTGATTGAGCACCGTTCGCTGCAGCTACATCACTCATCAGAACTCCATTTTCCAAAACCATACGGTGGCGCAGTAATCGACTACGCCCGCTTTTCGAAATCAGGCGGGGTGAACGGGGTCCACATCAACCGTTCGGCGGCCGCGAAGACGGTGCGGCCCGTCTCCTCCCACGTGGTCGGGCGGTACTTCTCGCGAATGGCGCGTTCGCGCTCCGCCAACTCCTGGGGGTGATCGAGGTAGTGCGCGATGCGATCAGCCCAGAGTCGGCTCGCCCAGGGGTCGATGTACTCGACCAACGAGCCGCCCACTTCCGGCAGCGAGGAGCTGTTGGAGGCGAGGCAGAACTTGCCGTGCGCCAGGCTCTCGGCGAGCGGCAGGCCCCAGCCCTCGTAGTGGGAGGGGTAGAGGGTGAACATGGCGTTGGCATACAGAAGGGAGAGCTGGGTATCGCTCACGTGGTTGAGCGTGACGAAGCGTCCGCGGGCCCGGGGGTCCAGCCGGAGATCGTTGAGGAAGTCGGTCACCCCCCAGCCCGGCATGCCCACGAAGACCATCTTGGGGAGCTCGGTGCGCCCCTGTTCCACGAGCTGCGTGATGGCCCGGTAGAGGACCTCGTGGTTCTTCCGCCGCTCGATGGTGGACACGAAGAGGAGGTACTCGCCCTGGAGCAGGTCTTCGATCTTCGAGTTGTCTCGCCGCGCCGGGAGGTTGCTGCCCAGGCGGATGATGTTGGTTTTCGGCTCGGGCGCTCCGGTCTCGCGCACCAGCGACAGGAAATCGCGCTGGCTCGACTTTGAAATGCAAAACACCTCGTCCGCGCACCAGGCCACGTCCACGAAATAGCGGGCGAAGATGCCCGCCACCTCGCCCACGCAGAGGTGGGGCATCAGCACGGGGATCAGGTCGTAGCAGAAGAGGATCACCTTGAGCCCGAGGGCGAGCTTGAGCTGGTAGAGGTAGACCAGGTCCTTCTGGTCCCAGTCGAGGCCCGCTGAGACCAGCACGTCGCCGGGCCCGATGGCTGCCACCGAGAGCATCCCCAGCTCTGCGGCTTCGGCGTAGGGCCGGCTCAGCCCGTGCAGTTGCCCCCGCAACCGGTCGACTGCATGGCCTGCCAGCCGGTACTGGTGGAGAGCCAGCCGCAGCGTCGGCGCCGCCTTCTTGCCCAACTCCAGCACCGGGTCACGCAGCGACGGCGAGACATAGTTGAGCGCCTTGCGCGCCCGCTGGGTGGCGCGTTTGGCCACCGTGGGGGGCCGGGGGGCGTCCGGGGGCACATGGCCGTGCAGGTTGAAGATGCCCAGTACGTAGTCAGCGCCGATCTCGTGAAAGGTGCGCGATTCCTTGTCGAAGTGGCAAAAGCGCACGTTGGGGTGCTTCTGAGAGGCGAAGAACTTGAAGCACTCGGCCTCAACCCGCACTACCCCCACCGGCGGGCGGCGCCAGTGGACGATGGTGGTGACGTCGAACCAGATGTTGGGCATGGGATTTCAGCGCGCAGCGAGAAGATTCTGAACGGCAGGGGCAACCACGGAGAGGCACTCTCGCCAGAGCAGCCCGCTGCGCAGGGCCATCTGGGCGTTGGCCGGGGCCGGTACGGGCGCGGGCGACAGCGCCTTGCGCACCGCGAACCGGAACTGGTCCTGCGTGTCGGCCACGGTGATCTCGGGCAGGTGCGCGTAGCGCTCGTAGCCACGCAGGCTGGCGGAGCTTGCGATCAGCTGCTTGCCCGAGAAGATGGCCTCGGCCGTCTTGATGTTCGAGCCCCCGCCTTCGAAGATCGGCAGCAGGAAGACCGAGGTGATCGTCTTGAGCGCCGCCAGGTCTTCGTCGTCGAGCTCACCGGTGATCTCCAGGCGCGAAAGGTTGAGCGTGTTGAAGCGCATGCGGCGGTAGTAGTCGGAGATGTGGGAGCCCACGCTCCCGGCCACCACGATCCGGCAGTCGGGCGGGACGAAGCCCAGTGACTCGCCGAAGGCCCGAAAGAACCCGTCGAAGTTGGGCGGGTGGGCGCTGCCCACGAAGAGCGCGATGCGGCGGGCCATGAGCTTGCGCTGCCACTTCGCGATCGCAGCCGGGCCGGCCTTCCAATCCTGGATGCCGTTGGGGGCCCGCAGCACCGTCCGCGCGCCGAACTTCACCAGCGTTTCATGGTCGATGGGCGCGACCGCCAAGGTGAGGTCGGCGACCCGGCAGGCCTGAGTCTCGATCAAAAGAATGCTCTCCACCACGGCTTCCCCATCGGGAATCGCCAGCTGGCGGAAGATGGCCTCGCGCAGCGGGGCCTCGATGTTCTGCGAGCCGTAGACCACGCCCGCGTTGGCGTAGCGTGTCTCGGTCTTGAGCCTTCGAACCAGGGGCAGGAGCCAGGGCTGCTCGAGGTGAAAGACGTCGATGCGTGGGGGGATTGACTTGAGGATGCTGCGGTAGGCCACCTCGGACTCCGCGGCGAAGATGCCGCTGCGGAGGTCGTTGGTGAGGGGCACGTTCTTGCCGTTGATGAACCAGTCGGGATCATCGGTCGGGAATTCCAGGTCAAGCGGCCCGAGGCTCTCTTTGCGAAAGGCGCCCTTCTCGACGACCGCCAGGTGCGCGACCGAGAAGCCGCCCGCCCGATAGCTTTCGCTCAACGCACGGGCGCGAATCTGCCCGCCGTGACGCGGCTTGACGATGGGGTACGTAGTCAGGATCAGAACGGAGGGGTCGACCACGAACTAGTTGCTCACTGGTTGGAGCGCCTGGAGAGGCGCTGCGTCAGGGCTCGAAGCGTCTCTACCGTCTTGAAGAAGGCGGCGCCCTTCAAGGTGGCCAGGCGGGCTTCGAGATCGGCGATGGTGAGCCGGGCGGTCTGGATGGCGATCTGGGAGATGCCCCAGGCCTCGCGCGCCGCCGCGAGCTCGGCTTCATTGGTAGACAGCTGCTTCTCGAGCCCCGCGATTCGCGCTGCGACGTCGTGGCCGCCGGGAATTGCGTCCCAGCGCCTGGTGACCTCTTCGAGGCTGGCCTTGGCTACTTCGAGCTCGCGACGGGCGGAGACGACATGCCCCGAGACGTAGTCGTCGAAGATGTTGGGCTGGCAGGTGAGCCCCCAGGCCAGCGCGTCCTGGCGCTCGCGCGCGACGTAGTAGCGGCTCAAGCCATCGAAGTAGCAGTAGACGTAGCCCTGCTCGAGCAGGAGCGGCTCCCACTCGGAGTGAGTGGCCTCCTGAGAGTTGGGCGCAGTCGCTTCGATCAGCAGGACCCAGGGCCGCCAGCGGCTGAAGTCCATGCCCCGGAGCACGCTGGCCTCGCTGCCCTCGACGTCGATCTTCAGAAAGTGGATCTCACCCGTGACGTGCTCTGCGCAGATGTCGCGCAGCGGGGCGACCTTGACCTCGGTGGGGCTCGCCAGCAGGCCGGACTGGCGGCGGTGGCGCTCCGTCACGCTCTCGGAGAGCGTCGCCAGACCACGCACTCCGAACTGGTAGAGGGGCAGGGTGGTGATCCGATCGCCCGCCGCGATATTCAGGTTGATGTCGCCGGTGCGGTGCTGTTGCAGCAGCGCGTGATCGGCCGCCACAGGCTCGATGTTGATGCCCCGCCAGCCGCGCTCGTAAAACGCGTAGGTCACCGAGTCGAAGAACGGGTGACTGGCGCCGACGTCCACGTAGACCCCGCGCTGAACGCCTTTGAGCACCCGCCAGAGAAGGACGTCCTCACAATTCTGTGCGTAGGAAATGAACGACATCGGCCGAGCGGGCTTACCCGAAGGCTGCCAACCTGACAACCGCGTGTTCGACGAGTGGAGAGGTCTTCCGCAACCCCTCGCTCAGGTCGCGTGGTGGCGCTGAGGGAAGGACCCGGAGCGAGCCTTCAGTGGCCTTGCGGGTGCCAGGTGAATGCAGTACCCGCCTCGCCGGCATGACACCTGACACCGAGCTCACGCCGCAAGCGCCTCGCGAGTCGGAGCAGTCGTGGGCCGGGGTTTCCCTGGTGGTCACCTGCCTCGCCTTCGTGACCTTCACGGTGTGGCGCGACGCGGGCAGCTACGGGCACGTCTTCGCCGACGAGCGCACCTACAGTTACTACGCACGGCTGATGCCGGCCTCCGAGTCGCCGGTTCCCTCATTCCTCTACCTGTGGCTTTTCAAGGCCACGAATGCCTGCGGCGAGGGCTGGCTCTCCTGCGCACGGTTGCTCAACGCCTTGCTCTACGCGGGGGCCCTGCCCTTGATCTATGCAGTGTGCCGGCGGCATGCGTCGGCGCGGTCGGCCGCGGTGATCGTCGCAGCCACGGCGCTGAGCCCCCTGTCCTCGTACACCGCCTATTTCATGCCCGAGGCAACGTACTTCTTTGGTGCCTGGGTGCTGATCTGGTTCATCAGCGGCCAATGGCCTCGG
The DNA here is from genome assembly GCA_043737315.1 of Archangium sp. Classification (GTDB taxonomy): domain Bacteria; phylum Myxococcota; class Myxococcia; order Myxococcales; family Myxococcaceae; genus Archangium_A. The sequence continues at coordinate 9,384 of JAYTAT010000038.1, read as the reverse complement.
GGCCGGCGGTTTCCCCTCGTAGTGGGCGTGGTCCTGGGCCTGCTGGTTCTGGTCAAGATGCACGCCTTCTTTCTGGCCCCAGCCGTTGGCCTCTTCGTCCTGCTGGAGGGCTGGCGTCAGGGTGGCCCGGCCCATCGCTTTCGGGAAGCGATCCTCTCCCTGGTCTTGCTGATCGGTGCGGCGAGCCTCGTTCGCTTCGGCGTCGGCTGGCTCCTCGCCGGGCCGAAGGGGCTGCACGTCCTGGGAAATGTTTACGGAGAGCAGGCAGCTACCGGCAGCCAGTCGATGGCCAAGGTGATCGCCGGACTGTGGCAACCGCTGGGGGGGCACCTTCAGGCCCTGGCCCTGCTCTTCGCTGTTCCGCTGGCTGCGATGTTGACCCTGTCGAGGCTGCGTTCGTCGTCACCTCCCGGGGCGCGCGTCGACGGGCTGCGGCGCCTGCAGGGCTTGCTGCTGCTGCTGCTCGTTCCCCCTTTGCTGACGGCGGTGCTCTTCACCGCGAAGATCACCGGTGAGGGCACCTACGAGCTGGCTGGCCGCCTGCACCTTCGGTACTACAATTTTCTCTTTCCCCTTCTGCTGATCGTGGCGGCCGCGCAGGCAGACCACCAGGCTCCGGAAAGGCGACGCTTCTCCCCGTGGGTCCTCTTCCCTGCGCTGCTGGTGGGAGGGTTCGGCGTCTACGCGATCGTCGAAGGGATCCGTTTCATGCTGCCGGTGATCACCGATTGCCCCGAGTTGCGGGGCATCACGCGGGAGCGGCCCATCTTTCTGGTGTGCGCGGCGGTCGGCCTCGGCGCTCTGGCTGCGTGGGCATTCTCTCCCCGACTGGGGAGTCGGCTGTACCTCTTCGTCGCGCTGCCGGTGGTGACCCTCAGCTCGGCGTGGGTGATCTCCGGGGAGCTCCGGGAGCTGCAGAAGCCCCCGGTGTGCGACGTCGCGGCGACTGTGACGCGTCGATTCCTCGGCCCGGAAGGGGTGGAGAACGTCCAGGTCGTGATCGCCGAGCCCGTGGGTGGGTATCGCGCCCTCTTCGTGCTCTCGAACCAGACGGGCTCCTTCATCGAGCGGCCGGAAGGGAGCACGGTCGAGAGGCCCGCGCCCCCGAAGGACTGGCTGCTCCTGATCGGAAACTACGTCGTGACCGAGCCACACAAGGTGATGCTGAAAGGCGATGGCTACTCGCTGGTGCACCTCGAGCCCCCCGCGGCCGTCGCACCCTGAGCCTGTCTCCCCAGGTCACAGCGAGCGCAGCGCCGCGAGCACTTCGCCTGCGGGAACCCCGAAGCGCCTCTCGAAGTACGGAGTTCCCACGTAAGGCGGCTGCTTCATGCGCGTGGGGTCGACTCGCTGAACCAGCACGGAGCGGCGCACGAGGTACCCCCAGGCGGCGGCTGGCCCGAGCGCCACCCAGGTGCGCCACTGGGAAGGATAGGCGGCGGCGAACGACCAGTACCGGGCGCCTTCCCGGGCGCCGAAGCGGTGGCTGAGCACTTCACCATTCGCCTGCAGGGAAACCATGCAACGGAACAGAGGGCCAGGCACGCCGCTCCCCGTGTACAAAGGAAATTGAAGACAGACGGCGCTCCCCGTCACCTGGTCACGCATCAGGGAGGCGAGCACCCCGAAGCAGGCGTCGTGGTCGTGGTGACCGCCCTCCCACGCCGGCACGTAGATGCGGGCGCACGCGCCCCGCTCGGTCAGGTAGCGCGTCAGCCAGCTGCGCACCTCGCCTAGTTTTCGGTGGAGTCCGCCATCGCTCCAACCCTCTTCGCGACCCGCAAAGCGGACGTTGTCGCGCAGAACCCCCGCCTCGCTGAGCACCTGGAGGGTCTCGCGCTCGCGCGTGCTTGCCAGCGGCCCGCCGTCAGTCAGATACACGACGTGCACGGAGCGCCCGCCCTGGACCTCGGCGCTGATCAGCGGGAGGCAGAAAAATTCGTCGTCAGGGTGGGCGAGGAAAAAGACAGCCGTGAGCCCGGGAAGGGTCGGACGGAGCCACTTAGAAAGCATCGAAGTCGAGGAACGAGATGAACGACTGCCCGGCCGAGAGCTTGACGCTCGACTCACGCTGGAGCGGCTTGAAGATCAGGTTGAGAGGAGAGGGCCGGAAGCGCTCGGGGAGATCGAGCCAGGCGCCGCGTTGCCGAAAGGCCGCGGGGACGACGCCCACATAGCCGGCCGGCCGGAGATGAGGTCTGCCGGGCGAAGCCCCACTGCCGGGAAGGTGCGCCGTCGCTCCCACCACCTTGTAGCGGGTGGCGGCGCGAAACTCGGTCAGGCCAGCCCTCACCTGCGAGGACCGCAGCGGGTTCTTGGGGTTTCGCATTCGCCACTGCAGCTCAGGAGCATCCCACTCGCGGCTCAAGCCCGCGTCACCCTGCGCGCGCTGGAAGTTGCTGCAATAGCTGTCTCCGTAGCCCACGGCGGCGCGCAGTGGTTCGAGCAGCTCAAACCCGAGCTTCCGGGTGAAGCCCGGGGTGCTCTGGGCGTTGGCGATGCCGTAGACGCAAGCGAAGCCCTTGCTCGCCGCGAGGTCGAACACCGCGTTGGCAAGCTTGGTGAACAGCCCCTTGCCCTGAAACTCCGGGTCGGTCGCCGTGTTGAGGCTCAGCAGGCCACGCACCGAGCGGCCCTCGACCCTCAGGCGCGCTGGGATGGTCACGTAGGTCGCCACCAGGCGAGTGCCCTCCCACGCATCAAACCCCACCACCTCACCGGCCGGATTCTCGAGGTAGAGCCATTTGAGGTACGCGTAATCGAAGTGACTCGCCCCCGGAAAGCAGCGCGCCATGAGCGCGACGTGGGCGTCCAGGTTCGTGGGTGCGGAGGTGGTTTCAGCGAACTCGACGCTCATTTGCTCGGGCTGCTCATACCCCGAAATCGAGCGCGCACCTGAGCATCGATGCCCGCAATCCGCCGGGGTCGAATGATCTGCCTGAACGCAGCGTGGGCCTGTGCTATTGGCCCAGAACCACATGGACTTATTGTCACTCTTGCTGGAACCCCGATTGAAAGGTGTCGACCTGGCGGGCCCGCAGCGGATGGTGCTTCACCACGAGATCCTCACCGAGAAGAAGATGATCCGGGCGGTCTTCGAGGAGTTCTATCGGACCTGTCTGGCCCTCGAGGCGCGGCACTTCGCCGGGGTGACCGGAGACCGGGTGGAGATCGGCGCGGGCACCAGTTTTTTCAAGACTCTTGAACCAGACATCATCTCTACCGATCTCGAGCCCGGTCCCCACACGGACATGGTGGTCGATGCGCAGCGCATGCCCTTCGAAGCCAACAGCGTGCGCACGCTTTTCTGCATCAATGCGTTCCATCATTTCCCCGACCCCAGGCAGTTCTTTTCCGAAGTGCTCAGGGTGGTCCGCCCGGGCGGCGGCTGCATCATCATCGACCCCGCGTACGGGCCGGTGGCGGACTTCGTGTTTCGCCGCCTGTTCGCCTCGGAGGGCTACGACAGGGCCGCCACGGAGTGGGGCTACCTGCCCGGCGCCCAGGGCCAGCCCCTTCCAAACCAGGCCCTCTCGTGGGTGGTGCTGGTCAGGGACCTGGAGCGGGTCACCCGGGAGTTCCCCAGCCTCGAGGTGGTGGAGGCCGACGTGCTCTCGAACTACCTCGAGTACCTCCTCTCCGGAGGCCTCAACTTCAGGCAGCTGGTGCCCGACTTTCTGAAGCCGGCGGTGCGGGCCGTGGAGAAGTCCTTGTCGCCCTTTCGCAAGCAGCTGGGGCTGCACCAGTTCATCGTCCTCCGAAAGAAATCGGCCCCCGACAGAAGTTGAAATGCCGCGTCTACTGATCAGCGGAGCCAACGGCTTCATCGGGACTCACCTTCGGCGGGGCTTGCAGCAGCGCGGCCTGAGCTGGTCGCCGCTCCAGCGGTCCTCTGCTCAATGGCCGGCGGGTCTCTCAGCGCTCGAGCTGTCGGGGGTCGATGCGGTGGTGCACCTCGCCACCCCCCGGATCATCGGCACCGAGCCATGGGATCAGCTGGTCCAGGACACGCTGGTTCCCCTGCAGGGACTGATCGCCGCGATCGAGAAGTCGAACCCCGCCTGCTGTCTCATCTTCGTAAGCAGCCAGTCGGCAAGCGCCCAGACGCCGTCTCTGTATGGCCAGTTGAAGTGGCAGTCGGAGCAGCTGCTGCGCTCGTCGAAGATTCCCTGGGTGATCATCCGCCCCGGGCTGGTGATCGGAGAGGGCAGCCGGGGCCTCTTTTCCACCCTGGTGCGCCTGGTCGAGACCAGTCCCATCATTCCCCTCATCGGCGACGGCGAGCAGCTGATTCAGCCTGTGCCGGTGAGCGCGGTGATCGACGCGATCGTCGAGGTCTGCCGCGCGCCCGGAAAATACGCTGGGTCGACCTTCCAGCTGGCGCTCCCCCCGGTGCGGTTGAAGGACCTGTTGGCGAGCGTGGCCCATCGCCGCGGCAAGGCCAGAGCTTTCGTGCCCATCCCCGAGGGGTTGGTGCGCCGTGTTTTGTGGCTGGGCGAGAAGGTGATGGAGAAGCCGCCGCTCACGCAGGTCAACTTGAATGGCTTGCTGCATCTGGAGGTGATGGACGCGGCCCAGAGCCTCGAGCGCCTCGGGCTCAAGCTTCCTTCGCTGGACGAGAGTCTGGCCCAGGCCCTGGAACCCGACGCCGTCGCAGCGGAGGCCAGATACCTGGCCGCAAGGCTGTTCAACCGAACCCTCGACGAGCAGTCAGTGGAGCGATACCGCGCCGCCTGCCGGCTGCTCCCCGATTCACCCGAGGCAGAAGCTTCGATGAAGAAGCTCGTCGCGCTTCGCCTCGATCCGGAAGCGGTCGAGTTCGCGCTTCGAAGGAGTGGAAGCCAGCTCACCAAGCGCATTCAGATCCTGGCCTACCTGCTGGAGTTCCGAGGCGATTGCTTCGAGCTGTTCGTGAACACCCGCGAGCGCCGAGGTGCTGCCTTCGTGCAGCTGGGAGTCTCTGGACTGCGCGCGGCGCTCAAGCTGTCGAAGGGGAAATACCTGGTCATGAGGCATGGCCTTGTTTGACTGCATCGTGGTCGGCTCGGGCCCGGCAGGCGTCTTCTCGGCGTTCCAGCTGCGCGGCCGCAAGGTGCTCATGCTCGATGTCGGCCTGAAGGCAGACCCGGCAAACAGTCTCCCCCTCAAAAACCTCTACGACATGCGCCGAGACGGAGACGACGTCTTCGAGCAGATCATCGGCTCCAGGTTCGAGGGCATGCACAACATCTTCAACGAGTACATGAGCCCCAAGCTCAAGGGGCCGATGCTCCGCTACGTCACCGAAATCCCCCCGGGCGAGTCGAAGGTTCACAGCAAGACCTTCGACACCTACAGCAGCTACGCCAAGGGTGGCCTCGCGAGCGCGTGGGGGGCTGGCGTGTTCCGCTTCAACGACCGGGACCTGCGCGGCTTTCCGATCTCCTCGGTGGATCTGGCGCGCTACTACGACATCCTCACGCGACACATCGGCGTGTGTGGAATGGAAGACGACCTGACTCCCAACTTCGGGCCGGTCGACGGCTTGCTGCCGCCGCTCCCCTTGAGTCCGCAGGGCTCTGCATTCCTTTCGAGCTATGGGAGACGAAGAGAGAGTCTGCGCAAGCAGGGGATCAGCATCGGAAGGACGCGGCCCGCGATCCTCAGCCAGGACCACAACGGGAGGAAGGCGTATCCATTCGTCGGGCAGGACTTCTTCCAGCCCAACATTTCGGCGATCTACAACCCCGGGTACACGCTGGACGAGATGGTGGCGCGCGACGAGGTCACCTATCGGCCCGGGCGACTGGTCCTCTCCTATCGCGAGCTGCCCGATCGCGTTCAGGTCACGACCCGCATCATCGAGACGGGCGAGATTGAAATCATCGAGGGCCGGTTTCTGATGCTGGCCGCGGGCGCGATCAACACCGCCAAGATCGTGCTGCAGTCGAACTCCGACTTCGAGGCCCGGCTCCCAGTGCTGGACAACGCGATCAGCTTCACGCCGTTCGTGCGACCGGACAGAATCGGAGTTCCTTCGGATCTCCATGCCTTCCCCGGTGGCGAGTTGATCATGGTCTACGAGGGTGAGCTCTTCGACGAACCGATTCAGTCGTCTGTGTATGGGCTGATGGGCACCCTGCGCGGCGACCTGCTCTTCCAGATGCCCCTGAGCTTCACGGGAAACCTGGCCGCGGTGAAGTACCTGGTGCCCGCCATCACGGTGCTCCAGACGTTCTACCCCGACGATCCGTCGCCGCAGAACGTGGCCCGGCTCAGGCCCGATGGGGCGCTGGCCATCGACTACGCGCCCAAGAAGCTGGGCGTGCTGGAGCGGCACCTGGCCTCTGCCCTGTGGCGCATGGGCTACCTGAGCTCGACCGCGCTTTCCCAGTTCCCCAAGGCGGGCGGCAGCATCCACTATGCGGGCGCCCTTCCCATGGTGGCAGGCGCGACAAAGCCCTACCAGACGGACTCGAACTGCTTGCTCCACGCGACCAGGAGAGTGTTCATCGCGGACGCGGCGACCTTCCCCCGCCTGCCTTCGAAGAACCTCACCTTTACGATCATGGCCAATGCGATGAGGGTCGCAGACCACGTGAAGACTCTCGTATGAGCGCCGAACTTCCCATCACCTGGACCTTTGGGATCGCCGTGGTGATCCCCAGCTACAAGGTGACCCGCCACATCGCCGAGGTGATCGCGGCGATCGGGCCCGAGGTCGACGCGATCTACTGCGTCGACGATGCCTGCCCCGACGACAGCGGCGGCTTCGTTCAGCGTGAGCTCAAGGACCCGCGGGTGCGAGTGATCCGGCACCAGGTCAACCAGGGCGTGGGCGGTGCGGTGATGACCGGCTATCAACGGGCTGTCGCCGACGGGGCGCGGGTCATCGTCAAGATCGACGGCGATGGCCAGATGGATCCCAGTCTGCTGCCCCGGTTCGCGGCACCGCTGCTCCGCGGTGAGGCTGATTACGCCAAGGGGAATCGGTTCTACGACCTGCGCAACATCAGCTCGATGCCGGCGCTTCGCATCTTCGGCAACGCGGCGCTCTCCTTCATGTCGAAGTTCTCGACGGGCTACTGGGATCTTTTCGACCCGACCAATGGGTACACCGCCATCCACGCCGACGTCGTCCGCCTGATGCCTTTCGACAAGATCGATCGGCGCTACTTCTTCGAGACCGACATCTTGTTCAGGCTGAACACCATGCGGGCCATGGTCGTGGATATCCCGATGGATGCGAAATACGCGAACGAGGTGAGCGGGCTCAAGATCTCGAGAATTCTGGGCGAGTTCGCTTTCAAGCATGTGAGGAATTGCTTGAAGCGCCTCTTCTACAATTACTTCCTCAGAAACCTCTCGGCGGCGTCCCTGGAGCTCCTGGCGGCGCTCGGGCTCCTGACTTTTGGCCTGGGGTTTGGAGGGTGGCGGTGGTGGGAGGCGGCGCAGACCGGCCTGGCCACGCCGGTGGGCACGATCATGATCGTGACCGTGGCGCTGGTCAGTGGACTCCAGTTCCTGTTGGCGTTCGTGAACTATGACATCGCCAGCGTTCCGAGGCGGGCCCTGCATCCGCTGCTTCACCCCGAGCGGTTCGCGGTGGGCGAGCAGCAAGGCCGGTTGCCCGCGGGGAACTGAGGCTCAGGCCGTCGTGCGGATCGCGACAGCATCTGTCGAGAAGTGGATCAGCAGGTGCCGGCGCGTGTCATTGAGCGTCAGCGGCGTGTCCAGCCATTCGCCACGCAGTCCCAGCTTGTCGAGGAGTTGCTGCATCTCGCGTCGGTGCACGGACAGCAGGCCCACGCGCTTGCGCAGCCGCGAGTAGTCGCCGCTCAGGCTCCGGGCCGTGAACCACAGCACGCGCGTGAGGTAGTTCTGTCGCCAGGCGGTCCTCACCAGGCCAGCGAAGTCGCGCAGCAGCGGCTGGGGCTCGGGAATGTCGGCGATCAAGAGCAGCGCGCCCGGGGCTGCGTGCTGGCGGACGATCGTGAGCAGCCGCTCCACCTCTGCCAGGTCGTGGAAGTACTGAATCACGCTCGCGCACACGATGCGGGTGAAGCGCTCTGATCCGAGGAACCCGCGATCGAGGTAGTCAGCTCCGAGGTGGGTGAAGGTCACGTTCTCGGCGCCGGCCAGTCGCTTTCGGCCTTCGTCCATGTAGCGGGCAGAGGTGTCCACGCAGTGGATCGACTCCACGCGATCCTTGAGCGAGGCCGCCAGAAACCCGGGGCCGGAGCCGATGTCCAGCACCCGGTCTTGCTTGCCAAGAGAAAAGAACGATCCGCTGCCGTCGAGGAGCAGGTCGGCGTTCTTGGCCCACGCCCCGTCGTCGAGGTCGGTCTGGACGTCCCAGTACTGGAGCCAGCTGTCAGCGCTCATTCCGACCCTTGGCGACTGCCTTCACCAGCCGCTTGGCGCGTCGGGCGACCCGGCGGAGCAGCCCCGGCTGATGAAGCGTTCGTGGAAATGAGGGGGCGCACCGCTGCATGGCGGCTCTGCGCTCGTCGCTCAACAGGAGCTTTTTGATCACCTCTCGTCGGGACGGGGCGGAGAGCTGACCGAGCTCGGCGGGCTGAGGCTCGCGGCTGAGGAGCTCGCGGAAAGCGCCCTGGAGAAACGCCTCGTCGGGGGAAGAGTCGTCGAGACGCTCGAAACCAAGGTTGCGCGCCTTGCGCGCCCAGGCATCGAGGAAGGCGCCGTGGTGGAGCGAGAGGGAAGTCACCTCGAAGCCAGCTTCCCACATGTAGTGGCGGAACACCGGCTCGGTGAAGCCGCTGAGGTGAAAGTCCCCCTGGTAGGCCTGTGTGCCGAAGAGGTTCTGGAGCAGTCGTTCCTGGTCTTCGATGGCCTGGTTCTCGGGCGCTTCCAGCAGACGCACCAGGCCCCCGAGCTCAGTGGTGCGGATGAAGATCTTTCCGCCCAGCGCCAGCACCCGGTTCCACTCGAAGAGCGCCTTGCGAACGTCAGCGCGAGTGACGTGCTCGAGGACGTCCTGGGCGATGAGCTCGTCGTAGTGACCCGTGGGGAACGTCGCGAGATCGAGCACGTCGGCCACCACGTCGGGCTTGTGGCGCTCGTGCATGTCGACGTTGACGTAGCCCTGCCGGTAGTCGAAGCCGCAACCCAGGTTCAGTCTTCGGTGCTTCGTTTCCAGCATCACGGGCGCTCTACCACCGGAGCCCGCTCAGGGGATGATCAGGTCAGTAACCGATGCACGGACCGGTGGTTGACCGCGGCGTCAGGATCGGGGCGGTGGATCAGCTCGGGATCGGCGGTGGTACAGTGAGCCAGCCGATCTCAGCCTCGAGCTCTGTCGGGTCGAGACGGGCGCGAGTGGCCTTAAAAAAGAGTGGCGCCAGCTCAAGGTGCCGTTCCTTCGGCCACTGAGGCAGCACGCGG
>JAYTAT010000037.1:0-2276 GCA_043737315.1 Archangium sp. | reverse complement strand
GCTGCAGCAGGCGCGCACGCTGTCCGCAGCCCTGCCCGTTCCGACGCCCGGGCAGGCGCTCCCCCCGCTCGCCCCCGCGGCTGCGCCTGCTGCGGCGGGAAATGCGCCGGGTGATTCGAAGTGATCGACCGCCGCATCGCCTTTCTGGGCGCGGGCCACATGGCCAACGCGATCATTCGCGGCCTCGTCCGCGCAGGGCTCGCGAAAGAGAAGGTCACCGCCACGGTTCGCCGTGAAGAGAAGAAGGTCGAGCTCGAGACCGCCCACGGCATCGGGGTGGGCTTCGACAACCTCGCCGCCGCGAAGGACGCCGAGGTCATCGTGCTGTGCGTCAAGCCGCAGGCGCTCGACAAGCTGCTCCTTCAAATCGCGCCGGCGATCGATCGATCGAAGTTGATCGTCTCGGTGGCGGCGGGCGTACCCATCGCAGCCATCGAACGCCGCCTGGGTGCAGGCGCGCGCATCGTGCGCACCATGCCCAACACGCCTTGCCTCGTGGGGCTCGGCGCGACGGCGCTGTCAGCGGGTGAGCACGCGACGCCGGAAGATCTTCAATTGGCCACGGCGATGTTCGACTCGGTGGGCTTCACCACGGTCGTCGACGAATACCAGCTCGACGCGGTGACGGGCCTGTCGGGCAGCGGGCCTGCGTACATCTTCCTCATCATCGAGGCGCTCAGCGATGCCGGCGTGAAGGTCGGCCTGTCGCGCCACCAGTCGCTCAAGCTCGCGGCGCAGACGGTGCTCGGCAGCGCGAAGATGCTGATGGAAACCAACCAACACCCCGGCCAGCTGAAGGACCAGGTGACCAGCCCTGGGGGAACTGCCATCGCCGGGCTTCACACGCTCGAGGCGGGCGGCCTGCGCACCACGTTGATCGACGCCGTCGAAGCCGCCACCAACCGGGCCCGCGAGCTCGGCGAAGCGTTCCTGCTCAAGAAGTAAACCTGAGGACCTACCGATGAAGATGACGCCGCTCGACATCCGCCAGAAGCGCTTCGAGGTGAACTTCCGGGGCTACTCGAAGAAAGAGGCTGAGGCCTTTCTCGAGCTGACCGCCGGTGAGTTCGAAGAAGTGGTGCGAGAGAACATCTCGCTCAAAGAAGAGCTCAAGCGCGTGCAGGCCCGCCTCGAGCAGCACCTCGATCGCGAGAAGGCGCTGCAAGAGACGATGGTCACCGCTCAGCGCATCAGCGAAGACGTGAAAGCCCAGGCCAAGAAGGAGGCAGAGGTGATCGTCGCCGAGGCCGAGCTGCAGGCCGACAAGATCGTCGCTTCGGCGAACAACCGCCTGGTCGAGTTGGTCAGGGAGCTCAACGAGCTCAAGCGCCAGAAGGTGCAGTTCGAGTCACACCTCGAGGCGCTGGTCGACTCGCACAAGAAGCTGCTCGACAGCTGGAAGACGCAGCCCGGCGGCGAGGTGGCGTTCCTGGTCAAGAAATGAAGCGGGCAAGCACGGGCGGTTGAAGATCGCGCTGGCGGCTCCACCGGTCGACGGCGAGGCGAACAGCTGGGTGTGCGGAAGGCCGACGTCAGGCTGCTCGAGGGCGACACCTCCCGGCGCAAACGACTGACCGTTCGGGGGGTGGCGCCTGCGCGAGTCATGGCCATGTTACCGAAGTGACGGCCCTGGCCCCCCTGTTGGTGTTGGCGTTGCTGGTCGCGCCCCCTCCCCCTTCGGATGCACCTCCTTTTGAGATTCCTTCCTCGGGCCCGGTCACGGCCGGCTCGATGGAGACCTCCGAGATCCTCACGCCGCGCTTCCGCATCGTGCACACGCCTCGCGCAAAGGGCGCTGCGGAGTACCTGAAGCGCGACATCGAGTCGGTGCGCGACGACATCGCGAAGCTGCTCGGCCGTGACTGGCCGGGCGTCACCGAGATCCGCGTGGGCTTCGGGCGCGAGGAATACGAAGCGCTGGCGCTCCCCGGTGGAAAGCCGCCGAGCTGGGCGATCGCCCTGGCGTACCCGGGTAAGAACATCGTGCTCGTCGAGGCGCACTCGCTGGTGAACGGAGAAGGCCCGCTCACGCTCCGGCATGAGCTGGTGCACGCCGCGCTCGGACAGTTCGGGACCGTCTGGCCACATTGGTTTCAAGAAGGCCTCGCGCAGGAGCTGACCGGCGAGCGGAAGTGGCACATGCAGCAGGTGGCCACGCTGACCCGGGCTGTCACGCAGGATCGGGTGTTCTTCTTCGAGGATCTCTCGGAGCACTTTCCCAAATATCCCGACGACGTGGAGATCGCCTACGCGCAGAGCGTGGCCTTCGTGGAGTT
>JAYTAT010000036.1:0-2277 GCA_043737315.1 Archangium sp. | reverse complement strand
TCTTGGGCCCCATGCGCACCGTGCCGGAGTCAGGCTTCATCTCGCCCAGCAGCGTGCGGATGAGCGTGGTCTTGCCGGCGCCGTTCTTTCCCACGAGGCCGATGCGCTCGCCGGGCTGGAGGATGACGTTGACGTTGTCGAGCACCTTGAGCTCACCGAACGACTTGCAGACGTGGGTGGCTTCGATGACGGTCTGCGAGAGGCGGGGCGCTGCGGCGATCTGCAGGTCGGGGACCTTGGGGCGCTGAAAGCCACGTTCACTGAGCAGCTTGCGCGCACGATCGATGCGGGCCTTCGACTTGGTGGCGCGGGCCTTGGGCCCTTTGCGCAACCACGCGACTTCCTGCGCGATCCACATCTGGCGTTTGTGCTCGCCGGTCGACTGATCTTGCAGCTTCACGAACTTCTGCTCGAGGTAGGCCTCGTAGTTCCCGTAGTAGCTGACGAGACCACCGGGCTGCTGATCGGAGACGTGCGGCTCGACCTCGATGATCCGGTCGACCAGGCCGTCGAGAAAATACCGATCGTGCGTGACCAGCAACAGCGCCGAATCACGCGAGTCGAGCTCGTCTTGCAGCCACTCCACCGTCTCGGCGTCGAGGTGGTTGGTGGGCTCGTCGAACATCAGCAGGTCGGCGTGGGTGAGCAGCGCGCGGGCGATGGCGACGCGTTTCTTCTGACCACCCGAGAGCAGCTCGATGGGCTGATCCCACGTCGCGGGATCGACGCCGAGGCGGTCGAGCAGCTTGCGTGACTCGAAGGCGGTGTCCCAGCCGCCGAGGTGATCGATCTTCTCGACCAACACCGAGAGGCGCTCGAGCACCTTCTCGTCGTAGGTGTGCTCCAGCGACTCCGAGAGCCGGGAGTGTTCCTCGAGCGCATCACGCAGCGGTTGTTGAGCGACGCTCAGCTCGGTCGAAGGCGTCGAGCCCGCGGGGAACTCGGGCTCCTGTGCGAGGTGGCTGGTGCGCATGCCGCGCTGCACTTGAATGGTGGCCGAGTCGGCCTTCACCTCGCCGGTCAGCACCTTCATCAGGGTCGACTTGCCGCAACCGTTCACGCCGACGAGCCCGACACGCTCGCCTTCTTCGATCACCAGCTCGAGGTTGGAAAAGAGGGTCCGGCTACCGAAGGAAAGGTTCAGGTCAAACGCACGAAGCAACGTCACCCGCGAGCCTGTATCTGCTCGGGGCCCGTCTGTCTCCCCCTCGCCGAGGGGAAGAGGAGGGAAGGGTCAGCCGGCCCCTCGAAGGCGAACTCGTCGACCATCGACCAGGCAGCCGAAGCCGAGCGCGTATTGGCTGAAGCCAGCGGGATTTTGCCCCTGACCCGAACCGTTGACCGCGATGTTGTGTGCTTCGTCGTCGTTACCCCGCGAGCTTCTTCCGGGCCGCGTTCACCAACGGGTCGCGAGCGCCGCCTTTGGCGATGGCCTTCAGCTCACTCATCGGAACCTTCTCGAGCATGCGCATCGCCAGCGGCATCGGCGTCTTCGGATTGCGCACGAGCGAGGAGGCCACGATCGCGTTGCTGCCCCACTCGCGATGTTCCGCGATCATCTTGAGCGCATCCGGCGAGACCATCGGCGACTTCGCCGCGCCCTGAATTTCATCGAGCCCGATACGCGGATTCTTCAGCACGAAGATGTGCAGTGATTTATTCGTGTCGCGAAACAGGGCCATGCGCTCATCGCGAGTGCCCGTGAGCGCGAGCTGCATCTTCTCGGTCACCGTCATCTTCCTGAGCCGCTCAGAGAGGGAACCAGGAGGGCCCTTCTTTTCTTCTTCCTCTTCCATCGGGAGCACTTCGGCCTCGAGCACCGGACTGCCGAGCGTCTGGAGTTCTTCAGGAACGCCGCCCGTGAACATCACCGCCACGCCCACGCCCGGAACGACCGCGGCCACGCGCGCCGGAACTTCCGCCGAGCCACCACCCGTGACGCTGGCCGACAGCAGCACCTCGGCGCCCGCCTGCACGCCCAGCAATGAGGCCCCTCGCACCAACAGGCCACCGCGCGAAATCTCAGCGGTGAATGCGGCCGAATACTCTTCAGGTGAAGCCCACGACACGTGCAGCGCGAGTGCGGCCATCGCTCGAGGCTAACCCACCCGATCATCGGCTGCGCACGAGCACCGACTTGCCAGCGCGCTCTTTGAGCGGCTTTTCGAGCTCAGGCGTGCAGAACAACCTGCGTTCACGCGCGAGCTGTTTGCCTTCGAGAGGCGGTTCTTCCCCGACCCAGGGGTCGAGCAAGGAGGTGCGCGTGACGTCGGCACC
>JAYTAT010000035.1:0-2280 GCA_043737315.1 Archangium sp. | reverse complement strand
GGCGGCTGAGGACAACATTCAGGTTTGCTACCCCACCAACTCTGCGCAGATCTTCCACCTGCTGCGCCGTCAGGTCATGCGTCCGATCCGCAAGCCGTTGGTGGTGATGACGCCGAAGAGCCTGCTGCGTCTGACTGCCGCCTCGAGCCCGTGGACCGACTTCACTTCGGGCACCTTCAAGCGCGTCATCCCCGAGACCCACGCGATGATCGAAGCGAGCAAGGTGACGCGCCTGCTGCTGTGCAGCGGCAAGGTGTACTTCGATCTCATCGAAGAGCGCACCAGGTCGAAGCTCACCAACACCGCCATCGTTCGCGTGGAGCAGCTCTACCCGCTGCCTGAGCCCGAGCTGCGCGAAGTTCTTCAGTCCTACCCCGCCCTCAAGGAAATCTTCTGGGTGCAGGAAGAGCCGAAGAACTCAGGCGCCTGGCGGTATCTCATCGAGCCGCTCATGACGCTCACCGGAGAACTCAAGCAGCACCCGAAGCTCAAATACGTGGGCCGTCCTGAAAGCGCGAGCCCCGCCACCGGTTTCACCTCTTCGCACCAGTACGAGCAGAAGCTGCTCGTCGACGAAGCACTGTCGTCCTGAAAGGCGTACCCGCACCATGTCATCAGTCGAGATCAAGGTCCCCGCGTTGGGCGAGTCGATCACCGAAGCGATCATCGGGAAGTTCCACAAGAAGGTCGGTGACACCGTCGCCGTCGACGAGCCCATCGCGGTGCTGGAGACCGACAAGGTCACCATCGACGTGCAGGCTGCCAGCGCGGGGGTGATCGAGAAGCTGTTCGCCGTCGAAGGCGCCAAGGTGAAGATCGGCGAAGTCATCGGCAGCATCGACTCGTCGAAGGCCAGCGCGAGCGCTCCGAAGGCCGCCCCCGTCGCTGCCACGCCCGCGCCTGTCGCAGCGCCTGCCGCGGCGCCTGTCGCAGCCAACACCGGCTCGAACATCACCCCCGTGGCGCGCGCGATCGCCGCCGACAAAGGCCTCGACCCGAGCGCCATTCAGGGCACCGGGGTTCAGGGCCGGGTGATGAAGGAAGACGTGCTCAAGGCGGCTGAAGGCAGCAGCGTCAAGGCGCCCCCTTCCGGCACCACGCTCAACACGCCTTCGGGCGGGCGAACGGAAGAGCGCGTGAAGATGACGCCGCTGCGCAAGCGCGTGGCTGAGCGGCTGCTTCAGGCCCAGTCGACCGCGGCGATCCTCACGACCTTCAACGAGGTCGAGATGACCAACGTGATGCGCCTGCGCAAAGAGTACGGCGACAAGTTCGAGAAGAAGCACGGCGTGAAGCTGGGCTTCATGAGCTTCTTCGTGAAGGCGGCCATCGAAGCGCTGCGCACCTTCCCCGCGGTCAACGCGTTCCTCGATGGCGACGAGGTGGTCTTTCACCACTACTACGACGTCGGCGTGGCCGTTTCAGGCAACCGGGGCCTCGTGGTTCCGGTGATCCGTGATGCTGATCAGAAGTCGATGGCAGAGCTCGAGAAGGTGATCTCGGACTTCGGCGTGCGCGCGAAGGCCGACAAGCTGCAGCTCAGCGATCTGCAGGGCGGCACCTTCACCATCAGCAACGGCGGCATCTTCGGCTCGATGCTCTCGACGCCGATCCTCAACCCTCCGCAGACCGGCATCCTGGGCATGCACAACATCCAGGAACGCGCGGTGGTGCGTGATGGCCAGGTCGTGGCGCGCCCGATGATGTACCTCGCGCTCTCGTACGATCACCGGCTCATCGACGGCCGCGAAGCCGTTCAATTCCTCGTGCGGATCAAGGATTGTCTGGAGGCTCCTGAGCGGATCCTCATGGAGATCTGACCCGGTTCAGTCCTGATCATCGGGGGGGCCATTGTCAGAGTGAAATCAGAGCGGGTAAACCTCGCACTGCCTTCCGGCTAAGGAAGTGCGGGGGGTCCCGTCGGTGTTCTTACAGACGGGTACTTAAGAAAGAGCAACGAATGGCTACCGGTACCGTGAAGTGGTTCAACGACTCGAAGGGCTTCGGTTTCATCGTGCAAGACGGCGGCGGTGAAGACGTCTTTTGCCATCACACCTCCATCCAGATGGACGGCTTCCGCACCCTGGCGGAAGGTCAAAAAGTGATGTTCGACCTGACGAAGGGCCCCAAGGGGCTCCAGGCGCAGAACGTCAAAGCAGCCTGAAGAGTTGAAAAGGCTTTCGCTGTAGCAGCACCGCAAGGGCTCGGTCGGGGGACCGGGCCCTTGTTCTTTGCGGGACATGAGGTCGGCTCCAAGCGCCCGCGCTCCTTGAAGAATGC
>JAYTAT010000034.1:0-2280 GCA_043737315.1 Archangium sp. | reverse complement strand
GCCGGCGCGATGTTCTCGCCCTGGTGGCCGCTGCGGCTGGCGTTCTCGTTGGTGGAAGGCCTCACCATCGTGCGCGTGTTCTGCTTGTTCCACGACTTTCAGCACGGCGCGCTGCTGCGTCAGTCGAAGGTGGCCGAAGGTATGTTCTTCCTCTTCGGCAACGCGATTCTGGTGCCGCCCAGCGTGTGGCGAGAGACCCACAACTACCACCACGCGCATACGGCGAAGATCGTCGGCTCGCACATCGGCAGCTACCCGGTGGTGACCACCGCGATGTGGAAGGACCTCTCGCCGCTGCAGAAGTTCGGCTACCGCGTCATTCGCAGCCCGCTGAACATGTTCCTGTCGGTGTTCACCGTGTTCAGCCTGGGCATGGCGGTCAAACCGTTTCTCCGCGCGCCCGCGAAACACTGGTCGGGCCTGCTCTCGT
Organism: Archangium sp.; assembly: GCA_043737315.1. Taxonomy (GTDB): domain Bacteria; phylum Myxococcota; class Myxococcia; order Myxococcales; family Myxococcaceae; genus Archangium_A. Next base: position 1,850 of record JAYTAT010000034.1, on the reverse strand, counting down.
TGGCCATGTGTTACGGCAGCGGCGTTGCGGCTTTCATGCTCGGCCGCCCTGACCTCTGGGTGTTCGGCTGGCTCATCCCCATGTGGCTGGCGGCGATGAGCGGGGCCTATCTGTTCTACGCGCAGCACAACTTCCCCGACGGACACACCGCCAGCCGTCAAGACTGGACGTTTTCGAAAGCCGCGACCGAGTCGTCCAGCTACCTGCAGATGGGCCCGGTGATGAACTGGTTCACCGCGAACATCGGTTTCCACCACGTGCACCACTTGAACGCGGCCATTCCGTTCTATCGCCTGCCCGAAGCAATGGCGGCCATCCCCGAGCTGCAGAACCCCGGCAAGACCACCCTCGCGCCCAAAGACATCGCAGCCTGCCTGGCCTTGAAGATCTGGGATCCCGAGCAGAACCGGATGACCGACTATCCGTCAGCATGACGCGCTTTCTTCGTCCTCAAGTTTGCCGTGAGTGACTGGAAAGCAGATCAGGGTTGGGGCCCCGACTTCGAGGCCGCGATGAAACCCTACGCGCTCAAGGGCCTCGAGCCCGCGCGCGTGATTCTGGTGTATCGCAAGCAGCTCAAGGTGCTCTCGCACCGCGGTGAACACTGGGCGCGAACCGGTGGGCGCATGCTGTTCAAGGCGCACGACCAGAGCGATCTGCCCGCGGTGGGTGACTGGGTGGCCGCGCGTATTCCTGAATCGGGCGAAGCGCTGGTCTCGGCGGTGTTGCCACGGCGCTCGGCCTTCGTGCGCAAGGTGGCTGGAGAGAACGCCGCGCCGCAGGTGCTGGGCACCAACCTCGACACCGTGCTGGTGGTGATGGGGCTCGATCGCGACTTCAACCTCCGCAGGCTCGAGCGTTTCATGACGCTTGCCTGGCAGAGCAAGGCCACCCCGGTGGTGGTGCTCAACAAGAGTGACCTCGCGCAGGATCTGGCGACCGATCTCGAGGTGGTCAAAGACATCACGCGCGAGGCCGAGATCCACACGGTCAGCGCGATCACGGGCGCCGGCATGGAGCCACTTCGCGGCTACATCGGCCCCGGCAAAACGGTGGTGCTGCTCGGCTCGTCGGGCGTGGGCAAGTCGACGCTGGTCAATCGCCTGGTGGGCGCCGAGGTGATGACCACTGGCGGGTTGAAAGACGACGGCCGCGGCCGGCACACCACCACCAAACGTGAGCTCATCGTGCTGCCGGGTGGCGGGGCGATCATCGACACGCCTGGTCTGCGGGAAGTACAGATGTGGGCGGCTGAAAGTGGGCTCGCGAAGACCTTCGATGACATCGAGGCGCTGGCGAAGAATTGCCGCTTCGGTGATTGCCGGCATCTGGCTGAGCCGGGCTGCGCGGTGAAGGTGGCGCTGGAAGACGGCACGCTGGAAGAAGAACGCTTCGAGAGCTGGCTCGAGTTGCAGCGGGAAATCGAGTGGCTCAAGAAGCCCGGCGATACCCGCGGCAGGCCTGAATCGAAACGGCGCGCACGGCTGGGTCACGGCACCCGCTGAGCTGTCGGATGAAGCGTTTGGCCAAGGGGCCAGGCCCGGAATCAGGTTCGTCGAGTCGCATCAGTAGACGGCCGGGCTTGCCGACGTGAAAAGGCCTCAGCCGAGCGCGGTGCGGTAGTCGAGCTCCTGCTCGGTTTCGGGCGCGGTGAGGTCCGTCGAGGCGACCACGAAAAACTTCTCGAGCGCGTCTTCGACTTCCTTCTTCGAGTCGGCGTGGTTGATCGCCGCGCGGAAAACCGACGCACCGTGCAGCCCGTGCGCGTACCAGCCGAGGTGACTGCGAAAGCTGTGCACGCCCTGCAACTCGTCCTTCGCCGCGCGTTGTTCGGGCGGGAGGAGCTCGCG
>JAYTAT010000033.1:0-2282 GCA_043737315.1 Archangium sp. | reverse complement strand
GTCGAGCAACACGAAGCGCAGATGGTGATGGGTTTGGGCCGCAGCTGGTCGGTGCCTGAAAAGGCGCTGCACGATTTGATGACTGACGTGAAGGCGGGGCTCAAGCCGGGCGAGCCTGATTGGGCGCTGCTCAAGACGCGCAGCGATGACGCGCTCACCGCGGCGCGGGCAATGGTGCTGGCCGATGGCAAGGTCAAGCCGGAAGAGTCGGCTCTGCTCAAGCGCGTGGTGGCTTCACTGAGCTGAGGCTGGTCAGCGCAATGCCCATGGGCGCGCGGCGTAGCTGACGATCACGTCTGCACCCGCTCGCCGGATCGCCACGAGCGACTCCTCGAGCGCGCGATCGAAATCCATCAGGCCCGCATCACCCGATGCCCGCAGCATCGCGTACTCACCTGACACCTGATACGCGAACAGCGGCAGGTCCGTCGCCTCGCGCGCATCACGAATGAGATCGAGGTTGGTCATCGCGGGCTTCACCATCACCGCATCCGCACCTTCGGCCACGTCGAGCAGCAGCTCGCGCCGCGCCTCGCGCCGATTACCCGCGGGCATCTGGTAGCTCTTGCGATCGCCGAAGCCCGGAGCCGAGTGCGCCGCCTCCCGGAACGGCCCGTAGAACGCGCTGGCCATCTTGATCGCGTAGCTGAGGATGGACGTCTGCGTGAGGCCCGCTTCATCGAGCCCCCGCCGCATCGCCGCGATGCGCCCATCCATCATGTCGCTGGGACACACGAAGTCGACGCCCCACTTCGCGAGCAGCACCGCCATCTGGGTGAGCACCACCACGCTCTCGTCGTTGAGAATCGTGTTGCCCTTCACCAGGCCGCAGTGACCGTGCGTGGTGTACGCGCACAAACAGACGTCGGCGAAGAGCGGAAGCTCGGGCGCGGCCGACTTCGATTCGATGATCGCCTGCCGCAGCGGTTCGAGCTGAACGTCGAGGCCTTTGCCATCATCACGCTTCTGCTCAGGCACTCCAAAGAGCATCACCCCGCCCACACCCGCCCTGGCGAGCAGCCCAATCTCTTCACGCAACACGTCGGGCGAGACCTGCCACAGGCCGTAGCCTGGCCGCGTCTCGTGCTTCACGCCTTTGCCGGGCACCACGAAATACGGCTGCACCAGCTGGCGCAAGCTGACCTGCGTTTCCGAGAACATCGCGCGAATGGAAGGCGTCGAACGCAGCCGGCGGAGACGAACGGGGACATTCGAATTCATGACGCGACCTTTTCGGTGAAGGGTGAAGCTTCGGGCCACTCTTTCGGGCGGCCATCGTTCCACGCCCGCTGGGTGGATGCGCCCAGACAGGCCACTTGTTTCGGTGCGGTTGGGATGACGGCGCGGGCTGCGTAGAAGTGGTGAACGGCGGAAGGGCTCGCGAAGGCAATGGCCCAGTCGCTCTTCGTCGCGCGTTCGATCGATTCACGCAGGCCCGCGGGTGCCGCGACTTCGTAGGCGACTCTGCGATCGACCTTGCCGATGCCGGAAAGCAGGTCGATCGCTTCAGCCTGTTCGGGTGAGTCGAGGCCTGCGTTGCTGGTGGGGTAGCGGAAGTAAACGGGGAAGGTGCACCAGGTGCGGATGGCGTGGGCCAGCGCGACCACTCCGCCTTCGGCCGTGATGTCAGGAGTGACGTGGTGCACTGCGAGCGCGGCTGACGTCGATGGGCTGAGCGCTGCCACTTTTTGAAGGGGCGGGTGATTCGAGGCCGCCCACGCGGCGACGGCTTTCGGGCTGGTGAAGAGCGTCAATTGGCTGCCCCTCACCCGCGACTTCTCCTCTTCGAAGGGCCAGGGAAGGAGCCTGGTTTCCACGCACGGCACGACCACCGCGCCTTCACGCGGTTCGTCATTTTCTCTCGTCAGCAGCCACCTGGTCGCCACCAGCAACGATCTCGCAGGCTCTGGGCCCCCGCGCCCGGCCGCATGACGGAGTTGTGACACGGCCCCCCACCCACCATTGCATTCATGCTTGACCCCCATGGACTCCCGCGAACGATTCCTCGCAGCGCTGTCTGGCTCTCCCGTCGACCGCCCGCCGGTGTGGCTGATGCGCCAGGCAGGCCGATATCTGCCCGACTACCGCGCGGTGCGGAAAACGGCCGGCTTCTGGGAGCTGTGTCACTCGCCCGAGCTGACCACTCGCGTCGCGCTCGAGCCGCTCGCCCGTTTCAAGCTCGACGCCGCCATCGTGTTCTCCGACATCCTGGTGGTGCCTGAAGCGCTGGGCCTCGGGGTCACTTTTGGCGCCGGTGAAGGCCCGCAGCTGGCCCGCACGCT
>JAYTAT010000032.1:0-5776 GCA_043737315.1 Archangium sp. | reverse complement strand
GGTGCCGCAGCCCGTGCCGCTCGGGCTCACCGTGCATCTGCGCACCGGACTCTACAAAGGCCCCTTCGTGCTCGGCGAAGGCACGCGCTTCGAGGGCTCGGGCGAAGTGGTGCTCACCGGTGAGGCGGGAGAGACCGTGGTGACCGGCAGCGGCGCGAGCCTCGAGGGGCTCTCGGTGCAGGGGGGCGCCATCGGGCTCGAAGCAGGGCTGGGCGTGACGGTGAAAGACGTGCACTTCAGCGGTCAACGAAAACAGGCGGGGGTGGTGCATGGCGCGTTGACGATGGCGGAGGTGACCCTCGAGGCGAGCGTGGAAGGCATCGAGGGTGTGTGGGTCGATCGCGGCGCCACGCTCACGCTGCGTCAGGCGAAGTTCCTGGGCGGGTTTCGGCGCGCAATCGCCACCGAGGGCGGCACGCTCGAGCTGAACGACGTCGCGGCCGAGGGCCCGAAGACTTTGGTGCACGCGCTCGACGCAAAGTGCACGCTGGAGAATCTCCGCTCCACGCTGGGCAGCGGCCCCGCGCTCTTCTTTTCGGGCGGCACGGTGAGCCTGCGGGGCGCTGAGCTCATCGGGCACGAGTTCTCGCTGCAGCTCTCTCGCGGCGTCGACGCGAAGCTGACCTCGGTGAAGGCCCGCGGTGCACTCGAGGGCTGCATCTCGGCCATCAACGCCAGGCTGAGCCTGTCTCGCTCCTCGTTGACGAAGTGTGGTGCGGGAGGCGCCGTGTCGCTCCAGGGGTCGCAGTCGGTGCTCACCGACGTCGAGATTTCTTCGACACAAGACCTGGGCATCTTCGTGAAGAACGGCACGCTGGCGCTCTCGGGGATCACGATCTCTCAGATCGCCGCGGATCGTGACGGTGTGCTCGGCGATGCGCTCCATGTCAGGGCGGAGGCTGCGGTGACCGCGACCGGGCCCATCACCGTGGTGGATGTCGGTGGCTGCGCGCTGTTTGCCAGCACCTTTTCCACGGTTTCGCTTCCCAGCCTGAGCGTCGAGCGTGCACAGAGTTCGGCGCTCTTCGTCGAGCTGGGGGCCTCGGTCACCATCGGCGATCTCCTCGTGCGCGGCGGCCGGGGACCCGCGGTGGTGGTGCCCGACAAGGCCAGCGTGCAGCTCGATTCGCTCTCGGTGGCCGGTGGCAATGAGATGCCCGTGTACGCGGAGTGCCGGCAGGGGGCGCAGGTGACCGTGGGCCGGCTCGAGTCGACGCTGCAGCAGTTGCCCAGCCAGTGCGTGCGCCTGCCCCCGCGGAAACAGGCCCCGTGAGGAGCCAGCGCAAGAACCTGCGCAGCTGGAATGCCCGCGCGGCCGGCCGGTTGAAAGCGCCATGGCCAAGGGCGCATCACGAGACAGGGGCTTCGTCGAGAGCGAAGAAGCGCGGACTCAATGGAACGTTGATCAGCCACCGCCGCACCGCACCCAGGCTGGTATGGTGCCGCGCTCCATGAAGCTGCGTGACCTGATGTTCGTCTTGCCCAACCTCTTCACGGTCTCGTCGATCTTCTGCGGCTTCTACGCGATGACGTTGTGTACGGGCGAAGCGGGGCCGACCCAGCTGTATCAGGCGGCGATCGCCATCTTCTTCGGCATGTTCTTCGATGCCTTCGACGGCCGCGTGGCGCGTTTGACCAAGACGCAGAGCCTCTTCGGCCAGGAGCTCGACTCGTTGGCCGACGTGCTCTCCTTCGGAGCCGCGCCCGCGTTGCTGGTGTGGAAGTGGGCGCTCTCGGGCCTGGGCATCGTGGGCGTGCTCGCCTCGTTCCTCTTCGCGGCATGTGGTGCGCTGCGCCTGGCCCGCTTCAACGTGCTGGCCATCAAGTCGCCCCACGGCGGCGGCGGCAGCTTCTTCGTGGGCATGCCCATTCCGTTCGCGGCGTGTGGCGTGATCGCCATGATCATCGCCTTCGAGAACGCGCGTGGCGGGGTGCTCCCGGCCGATGCACGCTGGCCGGTGCTGGGCATCGTGGTCTTCCTCGCGCTGCTGATGGTCTCGACGGTGCGCTACCGCACCTTCAAGGACGTCAAGCCGAGCCCCAAGAGCGCCGTCATCCTCTTGAGCATCATCGTCACCGGCGTGGCCGTCGGCGTGATGTCGCACCCGGCCTGGGTGCTGGTCACCTACTTCGGGCTCTATCTCCTCTCGGGGCTCGTCGAATCGACCCTGATGCTGCGCAAGTACCTGATGCAGAAGCACGCCCCCGCCGACTCGATCGCCGACGTCATCGATGAAGACGAAGACAAAGATGACGAAGACGGCGTCGAGGACCAAGAAGTGCTCTGACGGGCCTTGCCGGGTGGGCTACACCCCGCAGCCGTGCGCATCGAGACGATCTGTACTGGGGACGAGCTCCTCACCGGGCTGACCAGCGATACGAACAGCCGCTTCTTTCAGGAGGCGCTGCTCGACCGTACCGGGCTCACCGTACGCCGCGGCGTGGTGGTGGGCGACGATCGAGCCGACATCATCGAGGCCCTGCAGCAGGCGGTCGCGCGCGCTGACGTGGTGCTGGTCTCAGGTGGGCTCGGCCCGACCTCCGATGATCTCACCGCCGAGTGTGCGGCCGCCGCGGCGGGCGTTCCCCTCGTGCAGAGCGAGGCAGCGCTGCAGCACATCGAAGAACGCTTCAAAGCGCGTGGCATCGTGCTCTCCGACAACAACCGCCGGCAGGCCCAGGTGCCAAAGGGCGCCGAGGTGGTGCTCAATCAAGAAGGCAGCGCGCCGATGTTCATCCAGCGCCTGCCTTGCGTCGTCTTCTTCGTACCCGGCGTGCCGCGCGAGTACCGGCACCTGGTGTTCGAGCACGTGGTGCCTCGCATCGCGGCGCTCAAGGGTTTGACCGAAGTGCGCAAACTGGCGCTGCTCAAGACCACCGGTCTTCCCGAGTCTCACCTCGACGAACGTGTGGCGCCGCTCGCCGCGAAGTACCCTGGGGTGCTCTTCGGTTTCCGCACGCACCCGCCTGAGAATCATTTGAAGCTGCTGGCCACGGGCGACGACGAGGCCGCAGCGAGCGCGCTGCTCGAGCAGGTGGTCGCCGAAGCGCGCACGGTGTTGGGGCCGACCTGTTTCGGCCGCGACGCAGAAACCCTGCCCGGCGTGGTGCTCGCCCGCCTCGAAGCGCGGAAAGAATTTCTCGCGCTCGCCGAGAGCTGCACCGGTGGGTTGGTAGCCGAGCAACTGACCGCTTCACCGGGCGCGAGCAAGTCGTTCTACGGCGGCGCTTGCACGTATCTCGACGAGGCCAAGACGAAGTGGCTGGGCGTGCCCGAAGGGCTCATCGCGCAGTTCGGCGCCGTCTCGAGCGAGTGCGCCGAGGCGATGGCGAGGGGCGTACGCGAGCACACCGGGGTGCAGTGGTCGGTGAGCACCACGGGCTATGCGGGGCCTTCCGGTGGTGACCTTCAGGATCCCGTAGGCACCGTGTACATCGGGATAGCGGGGCCCGACGGCGTGAAGGTCGTGAAGCATCGCTTTCATGGAGATAGGGAGCGTGTGCGCAGCTTCGCCACCGCCGCCGCCCTCGACTTGTTGCGCAAGCGCCTCGAAGGGGAGTCGTCATGAGTCAGCAGCTCGCCGCGCCCGCCAACGTTCCCGCGAGAGGCAGCGCGGTGCGGCTGTGGTTTTCCGCGTACCGAACCGAAGTGACCTTGTTCGCCGTGGCGTTCTTCGTGCTCGCTGCGTTCAGCGCGCAACGGTTCTGGCGCCAGAGCGCAGCGCCGCACTTCGTCTACCAGAGCAAGGCGTTCCTCGAGGGGCGCTCCGACATCGATCCCGAGGTGCTCCCGAACCTGGAGGACTGGGCGTGCGTTCGGGACATCGGAGGCCGCAAGGTGCGCTGCGAGGGCCAGCCGCTCTCGACCGATCGTTGGTACTCGTCGTTCCCCTGGTTCCCTGCGGTGGTGATGCTGCCGTTCGTCGCGCTCAACGGGTACCAGCTCAACGACACCAGCTTCGGGGTCATCATCGGAGCGTTGGCGGTCGCGCTCTTCTTCACCTTGCTGCGCACTCTCAAAGACAGCGAGGGCACGCAGACCAGCTCGATGGACGATGCGCTCACCGCCTTGTTGCTCGGCTTCGGGACGTTGTTCTTCTACGCAGCGATTCGCGGCGAGGTGTGGTTCTCGGCCGAGGTGATGGGCATCGCGCTGACCGCCCTCTACCTGCGCAACGCAGTCGGTGCGCGGAGGCCGGTGCTGGCCGGCGTGTTCTGGTCGATGGCGGTGCTCACCCGCACTCCGTTGTTCTTCACCGGGCTGTTCTTTCTCATCGAGGTCCTCGCTCCCGAACGAGGCTCGCGGCTCGCGCAGGTGGGCGCGTTCTTCAAGGCGCCCGGACCCAGGGTGAAGACGCTGAGCCGCTTCGTGATGGGCGCAGCGCCGTTGGGTCTGCTGGCCGCCTTCTACAACTTCGCGCGCTTCGGCAGCCTCACCGAGTTCGGCCACAGGTTCCTCTTCAACAACCGCGTCAACCCCGACATCGACACCTTCGGGCTCTTCAGCTCGCACTACCTGCTGCGCAACCTCGACGCGGCGTTCTTGAAGCTGCCCTTCATCGGCAAGAACCCGGTGATGCTCGGCTACGACGCGTGGGGCATGTCGCTGTTCCTCACCTTGCCATTGCTGGTGCTCTGTTTCGTACCGGCTGCGCAGCAGAAACGAGCGCTCCTGGTGATCGGCGCGGTGGTGGGCCTGCTCATCGCCTCGGCGGTGTTCGCACCCTTGCCCCCGCCTGCGAATGAGCCGCCCATCGGCTGGCGCCCCGTCGCGTTGTGGCTACTGCTCGCGGTGGTGATCGGCTTCATCGCGTGGAGCGCCTGGCAGTGGGTCAGCTCGAAAGACGCGCCGCGGCTGGTGGCGCCCCTGTTGCTCACCCTGCTCGCCTGCATGATCCCCGGGCTTGGCTACCAGAACACCGGCTACGCGCAGTTCGGGTTTCGCTTCAGCCTCGACTACACGCCGTACCTGATGATGCTGATCCCACTCGCAGGGTGGAGCTGGAAGAAGCGGCTCCCCATGACGCTCGCGCTGCTTTCCATCGGGGTGAACTTCTGGGGCGCGGTCGGGTTCCGTGGGTACACCGAGCTGGTGCGAGGCTGGTGATGGTGACCCCCCGTTGGCACACGCGCGAAGACAGTGGGCTGCGCATCGATCGGCGCGGCCGCTGGTGGCATGACGACGAACCGGTCGAGCACCCCAACATCATCGAGGCCTTCAATCGCGGCCTGCGGGTGATGGATGACGGGCGCTATCAGCTGCACTTCGGCAACGACTGGTGCTTCGTCACCGTCGAGCAGTGTGGCTTCATGGTGCTTTCGGTCGATGAAGCAGAGGGCGAGCGACTCTCCGTGCGCCTGTCGGATCGCACTGCCGAATGGCTCGACCTGGCCACCCTCACCCAGGATGACGAGGGCGTTCTGGTGGCGAGGGTCAAAGAGGGCAAGGCGCTCGCGCGGTTCTCGAGGGAGGCGCAGTTTCAGTTCGGGGAGCGCATTCGAGAGGTCGACGGGCAATTGCGGGTCCAGATCGGCACCACGATGATCCCCATCCCATTGAAGCGCCCATGAGGCACCGAGCCGGCGGTTGATCACCTCCTCGAACCACGCAATTCAATGCTCGAGGGTCCCTGCCTTCGCGATCCACTCGGTCGGCTGGCGCGTAATCTTCGCGATGCGGTCGTAGTCATCGTCGTAGTGAAGCACCGAGAGTCCCCTGGCCTCAGCTGCTGCTGCGATGATCAGGTCGATGGGCTTTGCACCGCGATGCAGACCC
>JAYTAT010000031.1:0-2285 GCA_043737315.1 Archangium sp. | reverse complement strand
CCCCGCACTCGATCATCGCGGAGTTCTTCACCGATCAAGGCATCGGCTCGTTGGTGACCCATGGCTGACGTGAGCACGCACACCGCGAGGCGCGAAGTGATTCGCCGCATCTTACGCACGCACGTGGTGGGCACCCAGGAAGACCTGGGCAAGCTGCTCGAGCGCGAAGGCATCGAGGTGAACCAGGCCACCCTCTCTCGCGATCTCGCCAAGCTGATGGCCCGCCGGGTGACGTGGCCCGACGGCGGCACTGTCTACGAGCTGGCAGAAGCGCCCGCGCGCCGCGGTGATGAAGCGTTGCGCCAGGTGCATCACCTGGTGACCACCGTGGATGACGGCGACGCGATGGTGGTGGTGCGCACGTTGCCCGGGGGCGCCCCGGCCGTCGCTGCCGCCATCGATTCGTCCCGTCCACCCGGCGTGCTCGGCACCCTGGCGGGCGACGACACCATCTTCATCGTGCCTGCCCGCGGCGTGAAACCCGTGCGCGTGAAGCGCGATCTTCTCTCTCTCTGGAAAAAAGGAAGTGCAGCGTGACGCTTGCCAAGACCGAAGCCTCCGGTGGACCTGGGCTGTTGCCCGAAGTGATGGCCTTCTCGAGCTCGCTGTCGTTGGACAAGCAGCTGCTGCGTGAAGATCTGGTGGGCTCGATCGCGCACGTCACCATGCTCGGCCGCACGGGCGTCATACCCCTCGCTGACGCCCGCGCCATTCGCGCTGGGTTGATCGCGCTGTGGGAATCGGCCAACGCCGGCACGCTCGTGCTCCCTCAAGAAGAAGACGTGCACATGGCCGTCGAGGTCGAGCTCAACCGCACCATCGGCGCGCCCGCCGCGTTGCTGCACTCGGCGCGGTCACGCAATGATCAGGTCGCCACCGACCTGCGCCTGCACGTGCGCGAAGTCGCCGCGCTCGCCCTCGAGTCGATCACCGGGCTCATCGGTGAACTCGTCGTCCGCGCGCGCAAAGAGAAAGACGTCATTCTGCCCTCGTACACGCACCGCCAGCGCGCCCAGCCCATCTCGCTCGCGTATTGGTTCGCAAGCTACGGCGCCGCGTTCCTGCGTGATGCGCAGGCGCTGGTGTTCGTGCTCGAGCAGTGCCGGCTTCTGCCGCTCGGCGTGGGCGCGATCTCCGGCAGTTCGCTGCCCATCGACCGCGAGATCAGCCGCCAGCTGCTCGGGTTCGAAGGCGTCACCTTGAACGGCATGGACACCGTGGGTGATCGCGACTTCGCGCTCGACCTGCTCTACGCCACCGCGCGCTTCTTCGTGCACGCCAGCCGCCTCTCGACCGACCTCATCGACTTCTCCACGCAGGAGTTCGGCTTCGCCTCGCTCTCAGGCGACATCTCGATGGGCAGCTCGATGATGCCGCAGAAGAAGAACCCCGACGTGTTCGAGCTCATTCGCGGCAAGTCAGGCAAGGCGGTGGGCAACCTGATGGGCCTGCTCACCACCGTCAAAGGTCTGCCGGGCGGTTACAACCGCGACCTGCAGGAAGACCGCGCGTCGGTGTTGGAGTGCGGCCCGCAGCTGCTGGGCTCACTCTCGGTGCTGCGGCTGGCGATTCCCCGCGTCACCTTTCACCCCGAGAAGTGCAGGGTGGGCGTCGACGAAGGGTTCACCCAGGCGACCGACCTCGCCGAAGCCCTGGTGAAGAAGGGCATGCCCTTTCGCAAGGCGTATCAAGTGGTCGGCTCGTTGGTGCGCCGCTGCCAGGAGCAGGGGCTCAACCTGCGCCAGGCCAGCGTGGAAATGGCGCAGGCCATCGACCCGTCACTGGATGCCGCCGCCTTGTCGGTGCTCGAGCCCGCGGGCGCCGTCGCGCGCAAGCTCTCGGCGGGCAGCACCGGCCCCGCGGCCGTGGAGGCGACGTTGAGCGCGCTCGAAACGCAGGCGAAGGCTTTGGGTGAGAAGAGCGCTCGAGTGCCAAGGCTCGCCGAGCTGTTCAAGTCGCTGCAGGAAGCGCCGCTCTGAACGACCAAGCCGCTTGCCGCTGGGGGGCAACTGAGGCAATCACGACCCTTCGCCGTAAACCCTCAAGGAGCCCACCGTGACGACGAAGAAGCGCGACTTCCTCAAGTTCACCGACCTCACCCTCGACGAGCACCTCGGGTTGTTCCGCAGGGCCGCCGTGCTCAAGCACGCTCGCCGCGAGCGCCGCCAGGTCAGCACCATGGGGGGCCGCACGCTGACGATGATCTTCGAGAAGGCGTCGACCCGCACGCGCTTGTCGTTCGAAGCCGCGATGCTGCAGCTGGGCGGCTCGTGCATCGATCTCTC
>JAYTAT010000030.1:0-2286 GCA_043737315.1 Archangium sp. | reverse complement strand
TGTTCGGCAACATCATCGAGCGCAACGTGCCCGCGGGTACGGCGAGCACCGTCATCTACTCGTCGGTGATGCACGAGGTGCACTCGTACAGCGAGTACGACGTGAAGCAGATCGATCGTGCGCTCGGCAATGCGTTCGAAGAGCTGCAGCCCGGTGGGCGCGTGCTCATTCGCGATGGCATCAGCCCTGCGCCTGCGACGTGGCGGCTCAAGCTGCTGACGACTTCGGTGCGAGAGACGTTCGCGCGTTTCGCCAAAGAGTTCTGTCACGGGCGAGGGGCGAAGTTCGAGCAACTCAGCGAAGACACCGTGCGGCTGACGTCACACGATGCGAACGAGTTTCTCTGCAAGAAGGACTACCTCAAGAACTGGCACATCGAGATTCATGAGGAGTTCGGCCCCCTCACGCTGGAAGGGTGGCGGGCTTCGCTGAAGAAGGCGGGGTTCGAGCCCATGCACCTGCAGGAGTACGCCAATCCGTGGATCGTGAAGAACCGCTACGAGGGCACAGTGGAGGTGCTCGATGAGGCGAATGTGAAGTTGCCCTGGCCGCCGACCAACATGGTGGTGGTGGGGCAGAAGCCGTAACCCCCCCCCGTTCAGAAAAACCTCTCCCTGCGACGCGGGGAGAGGTCGGCCGCAGGCCGGGTGAGGGGCCACTCGGGCACTCAGGTGGCCCCTCACCCCGACCCTCTCCCCGCTTTGCAGGGGCAGGGAGTTCAGCGGTTGAGCAGGTGAGTGAGGAACAGCTCGGCTTGTTTCTCCAGCACCGAGTTCGCCCGCAGCCGCATGTCGAGGTGTGTGAAGTCGACCGTGTCGAGATCCTGATCCTGGTTGAAGCACGAGAAGACGAAGGTCTCCTTGCCGGTGCGCGGATCGAAGTGGCGCTGAAGGCACTGCGCGCAGATTTCCTTCATCATGCACTGCATCGGTGAGTTGACGCTGGCGACCGCGCAGTGACCTTCCTTCATGAAGGGCTTGAGCACGCCGTCACGTGCGATCTTCACCGCGCGCATCATCTTGTCGCTGCCGATCGCGATGACGCGGTCGACGTGCTTGAGCTGCAGCTCGGACGATCCCAGCTCACCGCGCGCGAACGCCTCCATCGCCTTGATGATGTTGCCGACGAAGCCGCGATCTTGAGGGCGCCGGGGCACGATGGGCTCGCCTGAGTCGACCGCCCACACCACCTGATCCGCCGCCGCCTCGAGCTGATCCTGCATGTAGACGTCAGCGTGTTTCCGGTAGCCCGCGAAGTAGAGAACCTTGCAGCCCGCCTTGCGCAGCGCCTGGCCAATCGAGAACAGCACCGCGTTGCCCAGGCCACCACCCGCCAGCATGACCGTCTCGTTGTGCGCGATGTGCGTGGGCTGACCTGTCGGCCCCATCAGCACCACCCGCTCGCCGGGCTCGAGCATCGCGCACATGCGGGAGCTCACGCCGATCTCGAGCACGATGGTCGACATCAGGCCCTTCTCCTTGTCGACCCAGGCGCCGGTGAGCGCGAGCCCTTCCATGGTGAGGCGAATGCCGTCGACCACGCGCGCGGTGCGCTCGAAGTTCTGCAATCGGTAGAACTGGCCGGGCAAGAAGTGTTGCGCTGCGAAAGGCGCCTTGACGATCACCTCGACGATGGTCGGCGTGAGCCGGTTCACCGCCACCACCGTCGCGTGGAGCACGTCATCCAACCGGGCGAACAGGGCCCGCCTCTCGGCCTCGCGCTGCGCTTGACCCGACGGCTGCAAGGCCGCCACGTGGGCGCGGAAGAGTTTGGCCACGTGCACGTAGCCGTCTTTCGCCGATGACATCGCCTTCACCACGTTGCCGGCGTAGGCCGGGTGGTTGTCGCCGTAGAACGAGATGAACTTGCCGTCTTTCGTGTAGCTGGTGAAGAAGCCGCCCCGCGCGGGCGCGAGCTTGAAGGCCTCGGCCTCGTTGACCGCGTCGAAGGCGTTGAAGTACGAGCCGCGTTTGTCGAGCTCGAACGTGCCGGGGTACTCGCGTTCGTAGGTGACGTTGGGCGAAGTGCCCGCTGCCACACACACGGTACGCGCCGAAAGCTCGAGGTGCTGGCCGCTGCTCTCGAGCTTTCCGTCGACCATCGTCATGCGCTCGAACTTGAGCGCCGACACGGCGCCGAACTCATCGGGCACCGCTTCGATGGGCGCCACGCGCTCGACGAAACGAATGCCTTCTTCGAGGGCCTTGGCGACCTCTTCATGATTCAGGCGGTACGCGGGCGACTCGATCAGGCTGCGCCGGTAGCACAGCGACACGCCGCCCCACG
>JAYTAT010000029.1:0-13986 GCA_043737315.1 Archangium sp. | reverse complement strand
GTTCGCTGATCATCCCGATGGACATCGCCAGCCAGAACAACGGAACACTGCGTGCCTTTGGTCTGCTCGACCGGCTGCTGCGCGCCAACGTCACGGTGCACCGCGTGGCTCTGACCGGCAAGGCGGCAGGTGCCATCGACTTTTCGGCCACGGTCTCGCAGCAGGAAACGGGCGTCGCGCTGGGCACCGTCAACTATCGGGCCGGGCCTTTCGTCATCGCGGCCGCCGACGTGACGCCCCCGGTGGTGACGCTGGTGAACACCTACCTCGCGAGTGACGTGGTGACCAACGTGCACGTCGCCACCGCTGCCTTCAGCGCCGACGTGCAACGAACGCTGGTGGCGGCCCCCCGCATCGCCGTGCTGCGTGATGGCAACGAGGCAATCGCCTACGGCTACCTGAACGCGGCGAACATTCTGGACTCCGCCGGCAGCGTGTGGAGCAACACCAGCCCGGGCTCGCTCACGCTGGCCGCCGCCGCGGGCGTGACGGGCGGTGCGTTCGACAGCGCCCTCATCTCGGGTGGTCAGCCTGCGTTCGAACAGCTCACCTCGATGCACTACACCGTGCCTGCGGCCCCCGAGGTGGTGCGCGAGGTGCGCAACTGGCTGTCGCTGGGGCCCACCACGCACGCGCACATGCAATGCGATGCGATCGCGGCGTTCGAAAACGACGTCAACGGCCGCTTTCTCACCACGCTGGGCGTCGTCGATGACGGCGCGACGCCGAACCCCACGCGGGTGCGCGTCGCTGACAGCCTCTTCAGCCAATTCGATGGCACCTTTACGGCCGACAACGGCTCGGTCGATTCGATCGGCCTTGCACCACTCTCGATACTGCGGGCCAACAGCTCGTTGCTGATTGATCGCGACGCCTCGCCCACCAACACCCGCATGGTGTGGCTGACCGGGCACATCGACGGCGACACCAGCAAGGGCAAGGTCAGCTACCTGGGCGGCCACGACTACTCGGTCTTGTTGCCCATCTCGACGAACGCCGGCACCAACGGCACGCGGCTGTTCTTGAACGGCCTCTACGAGACCCCCGCGCTCTTCTCGACCGCGCAGCCGGTTCTCACCGTGACCAAGAGCGCGCCCCTCACCACGAATGCGACGAACTTCACCTTCACCCTCTCGTACACGAACGCGGGGCCGGGCCCCGTTTTCTCGGCGGTCCTGACCGACGTGTTGCCGACGGGCACCACCTTCGTCTCGGCGACCGGTGGGGGCACGAACGCCGCGGGCACCGTAAGCTGGCCGCTGGGCGCGCTGGCCAGCGGCGCCACCGGCAGTGTCACCGTCATCGTCTCTGCGCCCGAAGGCACCTACGCAAACCAGGCCACGCTCAGCTACCGCCTGGGCATGACGCCGAAGAGCCGGGTGTCGAACACCACCTCGACCATCGTCGACCGCACCGCGCCAGACACCACGTTGACCTCCACGCCTCCTGCCGTGACGGCCTCGACCAACGGCAGCTTCGCGTTCACTGGCACCGAAGCGGGCACCTTCGAGTGCAGCCTCGATGGCGCGGCGTTCGCGACCTGCACCACGCCTCAAGCACTCACGGGTCTGGCCGATGGCAGTCACACCTTTCTGGTGCGCGCGCGTGACGCGGCGCTGAACGTCGACGCGACGCCGGCGAGCTTCACGTGGACGGTCGACACCGTGGCGCCGAACACCACGCTGACCACCACGCCGACGGCGCAGAGCAGCTCAGCCAGCGCGAGCTTCACGTTCAGCTCCACCGAGGCCGGCACGTTCGAGTGCAGCGTCGATGGCGGCGCCTTTTCCCCCTGCACCTCACCTGCCGCCTTCAGTGGCTTGAGCGAAGGCAGCCACACCTTTCAGGTCCGCGCGCGCGACACCGTGGGCAACCTCGATGCGACGCCTGCCAGCTTCACGTGGACCGTCGACACCACCGCCCCGCAGACCACCATCACAGGCGGCCCTGCTGCGCAGACCAACTCCACCAACGCGAGCGTCACCTTCACCTCGTCAGAAGCAGGCACCTTCCAGTGCAGCCTCGACGGAGCGGCCTTCATCACGTGCACCTCGCCTTTCACCGCCACGGGCCTGGCTGAAGGCAGCCACACCGTGCTCGTGCGCGCCATCGACGCATCAGGAAACGTCGACGCCACGCCAGCGAGCCGCACCTGGGTGGTCGACGTCACCGCGCCCAGCACCACCATCACCACCGCGCCTCCTGCGCTCTCGAGCAGCACCTCGGCGACCTTCGGGTTCACCAGCGGCGAGTTCGGGGCGACCTTTCAGTGCAGCCTCGACGGCGCCGCCTTCACGGCGTGCGGCTCTGCGTTGACGCTCTCGGGCCTGGCTCAGGGCAGTCACACGCTGATGGTGCAGGCGGTCGATGCCGCAGGGAACGTGGACGCCAGTCCGGCGAGCCACACCTGGTCCGTCGATACGATCGAGCCTGACACCACGCTGGTCTCCGGGCCGAGCGGCCAGGTCAGCAGCACCAGCGCCACCTTCGTGGTCACCAGCGAAGCGACGGCGACCTTCGAGTGCGCGCTCGATGGCGCTGCGTTCACCGCATGCAATGCGATGTCGAGTTACTCCGGCTTGAGCGAGGGCTCGCACACGGTGGTGATTCGCGCGGTCGATGCGACCGGCAACGTCGACTCGACTGAGGTGAGCCGCACGTGGACGGTCGACACCATCGTCCCCGACACCACCATCGCGACCGGGCCTTCGGGCGTGGTCTCGTCGTCGACGGCGGCCTTCACGTTCACTTCGAGCGAAGCGCAGGTCACCTTCGAATGCGCGCTCGATGGCGCCGCCTTCACGGCCTGCAACGCTTCGACACCGCTGACGGGCCTCGGCGAAGGCAGCCACACCCTGGCCGTGCGCGCGATCGACGCCGCGTTCAACGCCGATGCGACCCCCGCCTCACGCACGTGGACAGTCGACACGCTCGCGCCCGACACCACGCTGACCGGCGCGCCCAGCGGCACCACCAACGTCTCCGCCGCCTCGCTCTCGTTCTCCTCGAACGAAGCCGGCGTGACGTTCGAGTGCAGCCTCGACGGAGCACCCTTCGCTTCCTGCACCTCGCCTTTGTCTCTGACCGGGCTTCTCGACGGAGCGCACACCTTCACCGTTCGCGCGATCGACGCCGCGGGCAACGTGGACTCCACGCCAGCCACCGCGTCGTGGACCGTCGATGCCGCGGTGCCTGACACCTCGCTGACCGCGGGCCCCAGCGGGACCGTCAGCAGCGCTGATGCCGCGTTCACCTTCACCAGCACCAAGGCGAACTCGACCTTCGAGTGCAGCCTCGACGGCGCGGCGTTCACCGCGTGCACCACGCCCCGTTCGTTCACCTTGCTGGCCGATGGCAGCCACACCTTCAGCGTGCGTGCGATCGACCCGGTCGGAAACGTGGACTTAAGTCCAGCGACGCGAACGTGGACCATCGACACGCAGGCGCCTGACACCACCATCACCGTGCGCCCGGTGGCGCTCACCAACAGCACCTCGGGCCGGTTCGAGTTCACCAGCCCCCAGAGTGGTGCGACGTTCGAGTGCAGCCTCGATGGTGCCGCGTGGACGGTGTGCACCTCGCCGCTCGTCACCCCCGGCAGGCTCGCCGATGGAGTGCACGTGATGCTCGTGCGCGCGATCGACGCGGCGGGCAACTTCGACGTCACGCCTGCGAGTGCGACCTGGCAGGTCGACACCGTCGCGCCCCCCGCGCCTGCGATCACGGAGCCCGTGGCCGACGCGACGACGGGCGCCCTGCCCCGCTTCGGCGGCCGGGCTGAGGCCGGATCCACCGTCACGGTGACCATCAATGGCATGACGGTTTGCACGGCCGCCGTTTCGGCGAACGGCCAGTGGAGCTGCATCGCCACCACGGCGCTCACGATGGGTGCGCAGACCGCGACGGCCACCGCCACGGATGGCGCGGGCAACACGTCCGTTCCTTCGTTGCCGCGCGCGTTCACGGTCGACACCTCGCTGCCCGACACCGTCATTCTCACGGGGCCCCCTGCGTTGACCCGGGTCGCGCAGGCCGACTTCACGCTCTCTTCCGACGTGAGCGGCGCCACCTTCGAGTGCAGCCTCGATGGCGCAGCCTTCACTGCCTGCACCCCTGCGTCTTCCTTCACGGTCACCGATGGCGCGCACGTGCTGTCTGCTCGTGCGGTGAGCAACGGGGCGGTCGATGCCTCGCCCGCGACGCGTGCCTGGACGCTCGACACCGCCGCGCCCCCGGCCCCCGTGTTGACCTCGCCCACGACGAGCAGCACCACCAGCGCGACGCCGACGTTCACCGGTACGGCTGAGGCCGGGAGCACCGTGGTGGTCTCCATCGATGGGCAGCCGGTGTGCACCACCATCACCGACGCCGCCGGCAGGTTCTCCTGCGCGGGTGCGACGGCGCTTCCTGCGGGGGCTCATACCGCCACCGCGGTGGCGACGGATCCCGCTGGCAACGCGTCTGTGCCTTCGACCGGAGTTCCCTTCACGGTGGTCGTCGCGACGCTCGACACGGCGATCATCGCAGGCCCGAGCGGAACGGTGAGCTCCACCAGCGCGGGCTTTGCGTTCACCTCGACGTTGGTCGGTGCGAGCTTCGAGTGCAGCCTCGACGGCGCTGCGTTCGTCGCGTGTTCGACGCCCGTCACCTTCAGCGGGCTCGCCTCGGGGAGCCACACCCTCGAGGTCCGCGCGGTCGATGGAGCGAACGTCGACACCACACCGGCCACCCGCACGTGGATCATCGACGCTTCTGCGCCCGTCGCGCCGGTGGTCACCACGCCGGTCGATCAATCCACCATCCGCACGCGCACGCCCCGTTACAGCGGCACCGCCGAGCCGGGCAGCACGGTGATCGTCTCGGTCGACGATCGCCAGGTCTGTACCGCGATCGCCGACGCCAATGGCGCGTGGAGCTGCACCAGCACGCTCCCGCTCGCTGATGGAGCGCACCGGGTCGCAGCCGTCGCAGTCGACGCCGCAGGCAACAGCAGCCCGCAATCGACCGTCACCCGCTTCGTGGTCGACGTTCCCGCGATGAACGTGGCCATCGTTTCGCCCACCACCGGCACACTGACCAACGACAACACGCCGAACATCACCGGCACGGCCACGCCGGGCTCCACGGTGTCGGTCTTCGTCGACGGCATGCGGGTGGGTACGACGGCGGCTGACGCGAGCGGAAACTGGTCGTTCACGCCCAGCTCGCCCGTCAGGGATGGGGTGCATGCGATCACCGCTCGCGCCGAGCTCGATGGGCTCGTCTCGGCCACTTCAGCCGCGGTGCAGCTGACGATCGACACGCGTGCACCGGTGGTGACGTTGACGGTGACGCAGGAGAACTCCGAGACCTTGCCCGAGGTCACGTTCTCTGCTGACGAGTCGCCCGTCACCTCGACGTGCAGCATCGACGGCGCTGCGTTCGCCCCCTGCACCAGCCCGCTCGACGTCAGCCTCGCGGGCGACGGCAATCACACCGTGGTCGTGCGCGCGACCGATGCCGCCGGCAACACCGGTGAAGCGACGAGGACCTACGTGGTCACCGCGCCCATCGTCACCCGGCCGGGCATCGCGGTGCGGGGTGGTGGCTGCGGCTGTGCCAGCACCGATGGCCTGAGCGGCGTTCTGGCCGCGTTCGCGCTCCTGCTCTTCGCTGCGCGGCGTTCTCGAAGGGCCGTGGGCGCAAGTGCGGTGGTCGCCGTGCTCGCCGCGAACACCGCTGCTGCGCAGGTGGCGGGTTTCGATCTCGAACGCCTCGATCTGAATCCCGGAGCGACGGCGAGCCTCGTTTCGCAGACCGGCGACGTGATGAAAAAAGGTGCGTGGCGCGCTTCACTCGTCGTTCACTACGAACACGACCCGCTGGTGCTCTACCGCACCGATACCAATGCACGGCTCGGTGCGATCGTCGGGAGCCGCCTCACCACGCATCTGGTCGGTGCGTGGGCGCCGCTCGACTGGCTCGAGATCGGGCTGCAGGTGCCCATCGTGGTGTTTCAAGGAGGCGACAACCTCACCGCGTGGAACGTGGCTCCGGTGGCGACGCCAGCCATCGGTACGCCGTGGGTCAACGGGCGCTTTGCCGTGCTGCGTGAGACCGCGGGCGCCCCGCTCGATCTCGCGATTCAGGTCGGCTTGGGAATTCCCGTCGGGAGCGCCGCCGCGTACACGAACGCCACGCCCCTCGCCTTCGCGCCGCGCATCGGTGCGGGCAAGTCGGTGCTGAACTGGCTGCGCCTCGGCGGCGAGGTGGGTTTCCTGGTGCGTGGTGCCGATGCGGCGCTCGAGAAGACGGGCACCGCATCGGCGTTCACCTTCGCGCTCTCGGCGACGACGAAAGGCACTGGCCTTCGCGGTGAGGTGACGCTGCGTTCGGCGGTGGCGCTCGATGTACCCAGGGCAGGCGCGGATCTGCTCTTGGGCGCGAGGCACCCGCTGGGAAAGTGGCTGGAAATCTTCGCGCTCGGGGGGCCCGGCATCGGCACGTTGCCTGGTAATCCTGCCTTTCGGTTGCTCCTGGGTCTCGCATTGCAACCTCCTCTCGAAGAGAACCCCGTTCAACGCTGCGATGACTCGGTCTCTGCCGAGGTGCTCCGCGACGCGTGCGGGACGCTCGATGCAGATGGCGATGGGATCACCAACGCGGTCGATGCGTGCCCCCGCGTGGTGGGCGTCGCTTCGATGCGCGGCTGCCCGATGCCCGACAGCGATGGTGACGGCCTGACCGATGACGTCGACCTATGCCCGAAGGAAAAAGGCACGCGCGCTCGCAACGGTTGTCCTGTGAAGGATCAAGACGGCGACGGCGTGGAAGATGAAGTCGATGCGTGTGTGGCCGAGAAGGGCCTGGTCGAGCGTAAGGGTTGCCCGATTCGAGATGCCGATCTCGACGGCGTGGCAGACGACGTGGATGCGTGCCCGGCCGAAGCGGGGCCCGTCGAGCGCAAGGGCTGCCCACTCAAGGATCAAGACGCCGACACCGTGGAAGACGCGCTCGACAACTGCCCCACTGAAAAGGGTCCGGCGGAGAACGCGGGCTGCCCGGCGAAGGTGCGTCAGTTGGTGATCATCACCAAGGACAAGTTGGTCATTCAGGAGAAGGTCTTCTTCGCGACCGGCAAGTCACAGGTGCTGCCGCGCTCGTTCAGGCTGCTCGACAACGTGGCGCAGGTGCTGCTGGCCCACCCGGAGTTGGATCGGGTGCGCATCGAAGGTCACACCGACTCGCAGGGCAACGCGGCGAAGAACGTCGCGCTCAGCCAGACGCGCGCTGAGGCGGTGAAGGCGCAGCTGGTGAAGCGGAAAGTGGCGGCCGAGCGGTTGAAGGCGGTGGGCTACGGGCCCGACAAGCCGACGGCTCCGAATGACACTGCGGCCGGGCGCGAACAGAACCGGCGCGTGGAGTTCAACTTCGAAGTGAAATGAACTGGAAAAGCGGGGTGAGGGGCCGCGCGGGCACCTTCACCGCCGCTGATGAGATTCCAGCCACGCCCACACCTGGCTCGCAAACGCCTCACTCAACTCAGGGTTGTGACTGCCTTCCCGAATGGTCCACAGCGACACGCCCACGCCTGCAGGGCACCCGTCGAAGTCCTCGACCATCGTCTCCCCGCCCGGAAGCTCCGACTCGAGATCGATGGGCTGACCCTCGGTCCTCGGCGGCGCCGGTGCGTAGGGCGTGCAGCCGTCGTCGAGCGCCCAACGCTCAGCACTCTCGAGCGCACCGAAGTAATCGCCGCCGCCCTTCTTCAAGATGTTCGTGCCGCCGTCGTACCGAACGCCCACGTCTCGATCGCCGTGAATCTGCAGCACGCTCACCTTCGCCGTCGGATGGCAATCAGGCGTGGCGCCCGCGAGGCTCATGATCGCCGCGATCTCCCCCGAGAGCTCACACGCCAACCGGTACGCCATGAAACCGCCATTGGAGTGCCCCAACACGAAGATGCGGCGCGGGTCGACGTTGTAGATGCCGCGGATCTCCGCCAACAGCTCGCGCAGATACTTCACGTCGTCGACCGCGCTCCCTGCGAAGTTGCAGCACGCATCGCTGCCGGTGTTCCAGAAACGATGGCCCTGCGCGTCGAGGGTGCCGTCGGGTGACACGAGGAAGATCCCTTGAGAGTCCACAAGACTGGGGAGCCCGAGATACGACTCAAAGGGTTTTCCAGCGTTCCCGTACCCATGAAGCGCGAGGAGCAGCGGCGTGGCGCGACCCGCGTAGCGCTTGGGCACCGACACTTTCACCGGCCGGCTGCCACCGAACACCGGCTGTGAGCCTGCGTCTTCCACCAAGGTGACGACCCCGGTCCTCGCGCACGAAAGGTTCAGCACGAGGGCGACCGCGACGAGGAATCTCATGCCGGTGTTTGTACATCGCGAAGGCTCGGCAAAGCAGCGACACTCTGCGGTCATGAGCTCGAACTGGCAGCGGTATCAAGAGTTCCTCTGCGTGGTGGATTCGCTTGGCATCACCCTCGACGTCTCGCGCATGAACTTCACGCGGGCGTGGCTCGACGGAATGGCGCCGAAGATGGCCCAGGCCTTCGATGCAATGGAGGCCCTCGAGCAGGGCAAGATCGCCAACCCCGACGAGAAGCGGCGCGTCGGCCACTACTGGCTGCGCGCGCCTGAGCTCGCTTCGACCGCTGACGCCGCGGCGATCAATGACGCGTTGTCGAAGGTGAAGTCGTTCGCGGCCGATGTGCACGCGGGGCGGGTGGCACCCCCGGATGCGCCGCGCTTCACCCGCCAGTTGATCATCGGCATCGGCGGTTCCGCGCTCGGCCCGCAGCTCGCGGCAGATGCGCTGGGGGGGCAAGGCGATCGCCTGCAGCCGTTCTTCTTCGACAACACGGATCCCGATGGCTTCGATCGCGTCTTGGCGAAGTTGTCGGGGCACCTGAAAGAGACGCTGGTGCTCGTCATCTCGAAGTCAGGCGGCACCAAGGAGACGCGCAACGGCATGCTCGAGGCGCAGGCAGCCTGGGACCGTGCCGGGCTGGATTTCTCGAAACAGGCGGTCGCGGTCACGGGGGCGGGCAGTGAGCTCGAGCGCGCGGCCACGGGCTGGCTTTCGCGTTTCCCCATGTGGGATTGGGTCGGTGGCCGCACGTCAGAGACCTCGGCAGTCGGGCTGCTGCCGGCGGCGCTGCAGGGGCTCGAGGTCGACGCACTGCTCGCGGGCGCTCGCGAGATGGATCGGGTGACCCGCGTGCGTGACCCGCTCGCAAACCCAGCCGCGTTGATGGCGCTCATGTGGCACCACGCCAGCAAGGGCGTCGGCGCAAAAGACATGGTGGTGCTCCCGTACAAGGATCGCCTGCTGCTGATGAGCCGGTACCTGCAGCAGCTGGTGATGGAGTCGCTCGGGAAAGAAAAGGATCTCGACGGCAAGATCGTCGAGCAGGGCCTCAGCGTGTACGGGAACAAAGGGGCCACGGATCAGCACGCGTACGTGCAGCAGCTTCGTGACGGCGTGCCCAATCACTTCGTGCTGTTCATGGAGGTGCTCAAGGACCGTGCAGGGGCGACGTTCGAGGTCGAGCCGGGCGTCACCTCGGGGGACTATCTGCAGGGCTTCTTGCTCGGCACGCGCGCGGCGCTCGCAGAGAAGGGCCGGGAGTCACTCACGCTCACGCTGCCGGAAGTGAACGCGAAGACCCTCGGGGCGTTGATCGCGTTGTTCGAACGAACGGTCGGGCTCTACGGGAGCTTGATCAACGTGAACGCGTACCATCAGCCCGGGGTCGAGGCGGGCAAGAAGGCGGCAGAGGCGGTGCTGGCGGTTCAGAAGGCGATCGTGAATGCGCTCAGTGAGACGCCTCGCACGGCGGAACAGCTGGCCGGGGCAGCGGGGGTGGAAGATGTCGAGACGGCGTTCATGTGCCTGCGGCACCTCGCGAGTAATGGCCGGGTGAAGCGCGAGGCGGGCGAACGGGCGACCGGTGAGCGGTTTTCGAGATAGCCCTTTTCCCCAGGGGCAGGGAGGCGCCGGCTACCTGGTTCTGACCAGGGCGTAGAGCGTCTCAGTTCGCAGGAACAAGAACGCCGTCTCGTCGCCCAGCGTCACCACGTTTCCTTCTGCCAGCTGTGTCTCTTCTGCGGTGACGGGGTGGCCGTTGATCAACGTGCCGTTGGTCGAACCGAGATCCGACAACCAGGCGACCCGCTTCCACCCATCCCACCGAACGCGGGCGTGCCTCGAGCTGACCGAGCCATCGAATAAGCGCACGTCGGCCTCTTCACCCCGCCCCAGCACCAGCTCACCTTCGGGGTTCTCGCGGCCCAGCGGCACCACCAGCCCGTCTTCCAGGCCGAGCATCAACGAGAGCGCGTGACGGGCGACTTGAGGCCGGCCTTCCGTCTCGATGGTGCGAGAGAGCTGCTTGTGGAGCGTGGCCTGCGCGTCCTTCGCGACGAGGCGCTGCACGAGGGCCAACGGCCCCACTTCCTGCAGCATCGCGTCGATCGGAAACGCCGAGAGCCGCTTGAGCGCTTCGATGGAAGTCGTCGTGATCCCCACAGGGGGCGAGTGTAGCGCCTACGAGCGCGGCAGCGTGCCCAGATACTTGGCCAGCTCTGCGTTCTGCGTCGCGGCCAGCAGTGGATCTTTCGCGCGCGCCTCGGCGCCTGACAGCCACTCGGGAACGAGCGCGGGAAGTTCCAGCTTCTGCTCACGCGCAAAGCGCATCAGCCGCTGGGCTTCTTCGTACCAGGCACGCAACGACAGCGCGTCACTGGTGCCCATGCGCAACAACTCGGTGAGCTGGTTGCGCAGCGTGGCGAAGGGGTCGCTCATCCTTTGGTGCTCACTGGTTCACGGGCTGCGGGCGGCGCTTCGGCTTTCTTCTCTTGCACCACCGCGCCCTGCCCTTCGCGCTCGATGGTGATGTGCCCGATGTCTTCGGCCTTGAGCCCGCCATTGGCGAGCAGGGCCTCGACGATGCGCTTGTGCTGCTCCTCGTGCTCCATCGGCAGCGCGTCGGAGTCGCTGTCGAGCTTCACGAAGATGTTCCTCTTGCGCGTCGTGGGATCGATCTCGAGACGAAGAATGAGAGTGGCCATGATCAACGCTCCAAAGCGACGAGGTCTTTTTTCTCTGATTTGGGCAGCCACGCGGCGAGGGTCTCGGCGTCGAGCACCTTCTTTTCGACCAGCAGATCGCGCAGCGACTTCACCAGGGGCTTGTTGGCGCTCAGGATCTCTGCGGCGCGTAGTCGCTGGGTCTCTAGAATGTTCTTCACCGAACGCTCCATCGCCGCCTGCAGCTCTTGCGAGACGGGGTCGGTGGGCGAGACCTCGACGCGACGGATGCCGACCTCGGGGCCGCCCATGCCGAAGTCCTCGACGAGCGAGCGGGCGAGATCGGTGGCGTTGCTCAAGTCACCGGCGATGCCCCACGAGAGGTCTTCAAAGAAGAGCAGCTCGGCTTCACGCCCGCCGAACAACACGCAGATGGAGTCAGCCAACTGCTTGAAGGTCTTCACCGTGTTGTGTTCGCCTTCCGCGTGCTTCACGTAGCCGGCCGCGAAGTCCCCCAGGATGCTGATGCGATCGATGGGCGGCGAGGTCGGGCAGAACAGCGAGACCACCGCGTGTCCCGCTTCGTGGGTGGCGATCACCAGCTCTTCGCGAGGGGTGAGCTTGCGGCGATCGGCCCAGCTCGAGAGCGCCTTCTCCACGTCTTCCACTTCCAGCAGGCCGACCCGCTTGTCACGCAGGCGCGCGCGCGCGAGCGCCCGGCAGAGCGCCTGAAGGTGGTCGCCCGAAAACTTGGTGTTCTGGCCTTCGACCTGATCAGCGGTGCGCTTGACGGCGTAATCCAGCGCGCGAGGTGACAGCTCGAGACCCAGCTTCGAATCGTAGATGCCCAGGATGGCGCGGCGATCTTCAGCGGTGGGGAAAGGCACGTGCAGGTGAAACTCGAAACGGCCCGGGCGCATCAGCGCAGGGTCGAGTGACTCGACGAAGTTGGTGGTGCCCACCACGAAGACGAGCTCGTCCTTGCGAAAGCCGTCCATCTCGGTGAGCAGCTGGTTGACCATCGAGTGTTCGACGCCGCTGCCCTGGTAGGTGCCGCGGGCGGTGGCGAAGCTGTCGAGCTCGTCGAAGACGATGATGGCGGGCGCAGCCTGCCGCGCGCGTGCGAACACCTGGCGCAGGTTCTCTTCTGACTCGCCGACCCACTTCGACTTGAGCTCAGGGCCCGAGACGATGGTGACCGCTGCCCCGAGCGCCGTGGCCATGGCCTTGGCAAAGAGCGTCTTGCCCGTACCCGGAGGACCCCAGAAGATCATGCCGCGGGGAATGAGCCCCTCGATCTTCTTCATCGCCTTCTCGTCGTCGCTCGTGTCCTTGATGGCGAGCACGTCGAGGATCTCTTTGCTCAGGCGCTCCTTGACCTTCTTGTAGCCGCCGATGTCCCGCTCGAGATCCACGTCGGGCAAGGTCAGCTGGCCCACGAGCGTGGCCTGGCGAAGCTGGTGGTACGCGGGTTTGGTGTCGACCGGGTAGTCCTCGCCGGTGAGCGTGCTGAGCAGGCGGCGCATGCGCACCGCGTTGACGCCCGAGACGCTCTTGTAGAGCTGGTAGGGCTTCAAGGTGCGATCGGCCGACAGCTTGCGGCTCTCACGCTGCGTGACCAGCTGACCCAGGCGATCACGCGGCACGCCCAGCAACGACTCGCGCCGGGGAAACAGGTTCTCGATCACCTTGGGCAGCGGGAACGATGGATCCTTGAAGCCCATGAAACAGAGCTCAGGGTTTTCATACAGGAGCGGAATCACCTCGCGCGCCTCGCTCGTCAGCCCTCCCACCGAGGTGGTGAGCAGATCGAGGTGCGGCAACACCAGAACGCGATCGGCCACCGCGCCACGAACGGCTTCACGCAAGTAATAGAGGATGGTCGCCACCAGGC
Source organism: Archangium sp. (assembly GCA_043737315.1). Taxonomy (GTDB): domain Bacteria; phylum Myxococcota; class Myxococcia; order Myxococcales; family Myxococcaceae; genus Archangium_A. Next base: position 1,071 of record JAYTAT010000029.1, on the reverse strand, counting down.
CCATGCCCGGCTGGGGCGGGGGCATGTCGTTGATGGGCCGCCCGTCGAGGTAGAGAAACTGGCGCGGCGGGGTCTCCTTCTTCAGGCGATCGCGCACGCATTTGTAGAGATAAGGCGTGAGCTCTTTTTCCGCCTCGACCAGCACGGCAAGGCCACGGCGCAGAGAGTCGGTAATGCGGGCGAGCTCAGCGGGGTACGCCGCTTCGACGGCAGCGAACGCCGAGAGCTCTGCAGGGAGCTTGTCTTCAGGAATAGAGACGGACACGGATTTAGACGCGGACCTTGATGGTGATGCTGCCGTTGGCCTCTTCGTGGATTTCTTCCACCTGGCCCAGCTCAGCAGCGCGTTGTTTCAGCGCGAGCCCGGTGACGCGGTTCACGGCGCCATCGAGTTCTTCCTTGAGATCGCGCAGCTTGCCTTCGAGCTGCTCGGTCACCTTGCGGCGCAGGGCGTCTTCTTCAGCCTTCGCCTCGCGCTCCAGAGACTGCTTGGCGGCCTCCCTCAGGTGCCGCTCGCGATCGCCCGCCAGCGTGTTGTCGACGACGGCCGTGCGCTCGGTCTCGAGGTTGACATGCGCGTGACCCTCGGCGGTGACCGACACGTCGCCGGTTTCCAGGTTCACTTCGACCAGCGTCTCGCCTTCCTTGCGCTGAGCCGTCTTGCCGTCGCGCCGGAAGCCGCGCTGCTCGAGCTCGGCGCCGAGCAGCTCGGCCATGCGCTCCCTGGGAAGAATGGGCAGCAGTTCGAGCGAAGAACACACCCCGTCCTCCACCTCGACATGGCGGGACAGGCTCTCTTTGACGCTGATGCGGTAGGCGCGTGACATGGCGGTAGACGAACACACCTAAGCCCTTCGCGTCATCAGCGCAGGAAAATCATGCTGAAGGCCGCTCGGACTGTGGGGAGCCTGTTCCCGGAAAGGAACAGACTCGTCCCCACCGTTCAGTGAGAAGCGTCAGCGACTCTTAGTTCTCCGTACGCCATTCACGCATGGCCTGATCACCGGGGCGATCGACGTGGACCTTGTCGTCGACCGTCTTCACCCAGCTGACCGGGATGAAATGATGCTT
>JAYTAT010000028.1:0-14007 GCA_043737315.1 Archangium sp. | reverse complement strand
AGGTGCCCGTGCCCTCAGGCCGTGCCGAGTACACGGTGGTGGCGACCGCGCGTGACGTCGCGAACAACGCCGCTTCGGCGCAGACCACCTTCGATGCGGCGGCCCCGGTGGTAGCGCTCACGCCTACGCAAAACGGCGCGTGCTCGAGCAGCGGCTGCACCGGTGCCTTCATCGACGCGGCGGCGACGTCCTTCGTGCTCACCGCCGCGGTGACCGAGGGCATGGCGCTCGCCGCGACGCACCCCGTGCGGGTTCGGGTGCTCAATGGCTCCACGGAAGTCGTCGCGTGGACTGATCTGGTGCTGCAGCCCAACGGCAGCTGGAGCTGGACCTGGTCGTCGCTGCCCCTGCTCGACTTCACTCAACTCACTCTCGAGGTCACCGCGAGTGACGCGTCGAACAACCGCGGCACTGCCACCCTTGGAGTCCTGCTCGATCGCGTGCGCCCCTCGTTGACCTTTTCTCCTTCGACGAACGCCTCGTGCACGGCGACCGCCTGCACCGGCACCGTGGTGAACGCGGCCTCGACCTCACTCAACCTCACCGGCCTGGTCTCGACCGACGCGACGCTGAGCGTGCGCGTTCTCGATGGCGCGGCCGTGGTGCTCGCTCCCGTGGCGGTGCCGCAGTCGGGTGGCGCCTGGTCGTACGCGTGGACCACTTTCCCGAACGTCGACGGGCGCTTCTATTCGCTCGAGGTGACCGCGACGGACGCGCTGGCGAACACCTCCAGCCAGCAGCTGGTGGTGTTGGTGGATCGCGTCACCCCTGGCCTGCTGGTGAACTCGCCGCGGCAGGGCACGCTGGTGGGCAGCGCGCAGGTCACCGTCAACGCGACGGCCACCGATGGCCTGGGGCTCAAAGCGGTGGAGCTCACGACCTCGGCGAATGGCCCCTTCGTCGCCGCGACCCGCGACGCGAATGGTGACTACGTGGGCCAGCTGCCAGTGCCCCTGGTCGACGCGGTCGAGCAGGTGGTGACCGTGCGTACGACGGACCTCGCCGACAACGTGCGGGTCGCCACCACGCGCTACACCGCTGATCGCATCGCCCCCGTCATCACCCTGGGCGGCACGAACTTCGATTGCAGCGGCACGGGTGCCTGCACCGGGAGCGTGGCGAACCGCGCTTCCACCCAGGTCGTGTACGGCGGCACCTTTTCAGACGGCAGCGCGGTGATGCTGCAAAAGAGCGTGGTCGGGCCGGCGGGCACGGTGGTCACGGCCACCGATGCAGCCACCGGCGCAAGCTGGTCATGGGCCTGGTCGAGCTTGCCGGCGGGCGTGAATGGCGCGGCGTACGAGCTGCGCGTCATTGCCACGGACGCAGCGGGAAACGTCGCGGCACAAGCGAGCCGGCGTACCTGGCTCGACAACGTGGCGCCCACCGTCACCTTCCCGGTAGCCGGCCAGCGCAACGTCGACACTCTCGCGGTGGTGGAGGTCTTCAGCGAGCCGATGAACGTGCCGTCGGTGATATCGGCGACGAGCTTCAGCCCGGCGGTCCTGCTGGCCACGTTCGGTTCGACCGATGCGACTCGCTTTCAGTTCTCATCGGCCACGGCACTCTCGAACTACACGCCGTACACGCTGAACATCGCGGCTGCGACTGACCGGGCGGGCAACGCCACGAGCACCGCACCTGCAACGTTCCTCACTGCGCCGAAGTCGCAAGGCAACGGGGGCCCTCTCGCCGCCACCTTCAATTGGAACTGCCGCGCGCCCCGCATCGTGGTCGATGCCGATGGCCGCTTCACGGTGGCATTCTCCGTGTCAGGACCCTTTTCCACTTCCGCGTGGCTCCTCGCCGACGTGGGCGATGGGACCCTCGTCGGAGCTGGTCAGCCTGGGATCACGCCCTTCTTGCAGGTTCCCACCGACCTGCGAATCGCCAACTCGAACCGCTCGAACGACGGTCGACTGAGCACCCAGTTCGAGTTGGCAACCGTGTTCAGCAACGCCAGCGGCACCTCCATCAACAGCAGCAGCTTCTCGCAGAGCTGGTCTGGGACGCAGGCGGTGATCACCGCGACGCAGCCGGTGACGATGGGAGCGACGAACCCGCTCACCGCGAGCACCCTCGCCGCCAACCGGCCGGTGTTCGAGTCCGTCCCCCTCCGCGACATCTTCGCCGGCACGAGCAGCACCTACCGCTCCACCATGGCCCCGAACAACGGCGCGACGGCGATGTCGACGTGGGAGGCGCGTCCCAGCTGGGCTTCGACCTCGACGGCGACGCTGACCTTCTTCAAGTCGCTCGACGGCAGGGCGAGCGTCGAGAGCCCCACCGCCCTGGGCCCGTATCGGGTGCGCTATTGGGACCTCAACTCGATGAGTGAGGTGGCCTCGGCCAACTCCATTCGCTCGGCGACCGCGCAGCCGGCGTTCAAGACCACCAATCAGAATGGGATCGCGATCGCGGCGAGCTCATCTTACGTGGCCTGGACCACCGAAAATGTGCTCCTCGTCACCTGCAGTGCCGCGCCCTTCGCAGTGCCGCCCGTCTGGCAGACCAGCTCGATCACGTTCCCTGCCGGCCGGCTCACTGGCAGCCCGCTGTCGAGCGCGATGACGCCCTCCACCTTCGTGGTGGTCGGTGAGTACGGCGGCGACGTCTTCGTGTACTCGACGCCCCTGAGTGGGTGCGGCGCGCCTCCCGTGCTGACGAAGGTGGGCCGCATCGAAGGCGCGAAGGAGCCCTCTGTCACCATCGACAGCACGGGGCGCATCTGGGTGGCGTGGATTGACGCCAACGGCCAGGTGGCCGTCACCCGCTTCTGAGCCTGCTTCTCTGGGTCGACCAGCGCATGATGGGCTAAGAGCACGGGTCGTGCGACGTGCTCTGGCTCTGGTCCTGCTGCTGGCGGTGTCTGCGTTCGCTCAGACGCCCCCCAAGATGCCCACGCTGATTAAACAGGTGGAACCCATCTTCCCCGCTTCACTCGCCGACGCAGGGGTGGCCGGCGTGGTGGTGATGGAGATCGACATCGGCGCCGACGGCAAGGTGATGAACGTCAAGGTCGTGGCCAGCGCAGGCCCTGAGTTCGACGAAGCGGCCGTCGCCGCCGCAAAGCAGCTCGAGTTCACCCCTGCAGAGTTCGATGGCGTGGCCACGCCCGTGCGCATTCAGTACAGCAGCCAGTTCCTCGTTCAGCAGCAGCAGCTCGAAGTGCCCGCGGTGATCGACGCCGGAGTTCCGGTGGTGAACTTGAGGGGCCGTCTCACCGCAGCCGGCACGCGCGAGCCGATTGCCACCGCGACGGTGACCGCAGGCGAGCTGAGCACCGAGACCGATGCCCAGGGCGCCTTCGAGTTCACCGATGTGCCCGTGGGGCCCGTCGAAGTGAAGGTCACCGCGCCGCAGTTCGAGCGCTACACCGCGACCGAAGAGATCCGCGCGGGCGAACGCACCGAGCTTCGTTACGTACTGCGCTCGAGTGGAGATCCGAACGTCACGGTGGTGCGCGGCAACAAGGATCGCCGTGAGGCCTCGCAGGTCAAGCTCACCCAAAGCGAGTTCCGCATGGTCGCGGGCGCACGCAACGATGCTTTCAAGGTGGTGCAGAACCTGCCCGGTGTCGCGCGTTCACCCTTCGGTGGCGCGGCGCTCGTGGTGCGCGGCAGCAAGGCGTGGGACTCGCGCATCTACGTCGACGAGATCCAGATTCCCCAGCTATTTCACTTCGCCGGCCTCAACGCGACGTTCAACTCGGCGACCGTCGAGAGCATCTCGTTTCAGCCCGGCAACTTCGGCGTCGACTACGGCCGCAGCATCGGTGGCCTCATTCAGGCCGAGGTGAAGACGCCCTCGAAGAAGGGCATTCACGGCGCGGTCGACGTGAACTTCTTCGACATCTCGGCGAACGTGGAAGCGCCCGTCACCGACCTCTGGAGCGTGAGTGCCGCCGGCCGCTTCGGCCTCGCCCAGCTCACCGTACCGTTTGCGGTCTCGAGCTTCGTGCCAGCCAACCTGCAGAACGCGCTGGGGTTCGCGCGAGCGCCGCAATTCTGGGACTACCAGGTGCGTGCCGAGCGCAAGGTGGCCAACAGCCGCAACCGCTTCTTCGTGATGATCTTCGGCTCGTCGGATCAATGGGCCTTCTTGCGGCCCAACCCCTTTCTGGACAACGACGTGGAGGGCAACCGCGGCGCCGCCGGCAACTCTCAGCTCTACAACCGCCTCGTGGTGGGTATCGATCAGAAGCTCAGCGAGCGGGTGACGTTCACCTCGCGCAACTCCATCGGCTTCGACATCACCGAGCAGCAGGGCGCCACCACCGAGATCTTCTTTCGCGCCACGCAGGTGCCCGTTCAGCTGCGCGAACGTTTTCGCATCGACATTCCTGAAGCGAAGCTGGTGCTCGGCGCCGGGCTCGACGCGTTGATCACGCCTGCCCTCCTCGATGCACAGCAGCCGCCTCCGTTCCGCGCGAACCAGCTGCCCGACCCCTACGTCACGCGCCGTTTGATTGCGCAGACCGAAGCGCGAACGTACGTCGAGCCCGGCGTGTTCATCGACGCCACGTGGACTCCGTTCGAGTCGGTGCAGGTGCGCGGTGGCCTGCGGCTCGACGGCGAGCTGACCACCATGAAGAAGGTGTGGGTCAACCCGCGGCTCTCGGCGCGCTGGTCGATCATCCCTCAGTTCACCTTGAAGGGCGGCGCGGCGATGTACCAGCAGCCCCCCGACTACCGCACCGGCCAGCTCTCACCGGTCTTCGGCAATCCCGGCTTGCTCCCCGAAGGGGCGTGGCACTTCATGGTGGGCGCCGAGGCGAAGTTCTTCGACCTGCTCGAGCTCGACCTGCAGGGCTACTACAAGCCGCTCTTCAACCAGGCGCGCCAGACGCTGGCCAGTGGTGAAGGCAGTGACATCGCCATCGCCGGCAACGAGACGCGCTTCACCAGCAAGGGCTATGGGCGGGCGTATGGCGGTGAGGTGCTGCTGCGCGTGCGGCCCACCCGCTACTTCGTGGGCTGGGTGGCCTACAGCCTCACCCGCTTCGAGCGCGACTACTTCGGCGGCGTGCAGTTCGCGCCCGGCCCACTCGATCAACCGCACAACCTGGTGGCGGTGGCGAGCTTCAAGCTGCCGTGGGATCTGAGCCTTGGGCTGCGGTTCCGCTACTCTTCGGGCGCGCTGGTCACGCCGGTGCTCGGGTCGCTCTTCGACACCAACGGCAACTACACCGTGCCGCTGCCCGGCCTGCCGTGGAGCGAGCGGCTCCCCGATTTCTTCCAGCTCGACGCGCGCCTCGACAAACGGTTCGTCTTCGACTCGTGGACCTTCGTCGTCTACCTCGACGTTCAGAACGTCACGAACCAGGCGAACCCCGAGGCGTACTTCTACAACCACAACTACACGCAGTCGGCCTACGTGACGGGCATTCCGATTCTGCCCACGCTGGGTCTCCGAGGAGAGTGGTGATGCGCGCTGCCCTGATTTCGGCATTGGTGCTCGCGTCTTCGTGCGGAGTGCAGTTCACGCCCGAGACGTTGGTCGACTCGTTGCGGATTCTCTCGATCGTCTCGGATCCACCCGAGGTCGCGCCCGGGGCACCGAGCAACCTCACCGTGCTCTTCGGCGACCCCACGCGCGTGGGCCAGCCCAACACCATCATCTGGGTCGGCTGCGAGCCGGATCCACAAGACTTGAACCGCAGCGCCTGTAACGACGCCTCGATTCTGGTGAAGCCCACGTTGATCACCCAGTACCCCGAGGGGCTCAAGCTGCTGGGCTTCGGCTCGAAGAACACGGCCATCTACGCGTCGTCGCCGACCGTGTTCGACGTGCTCGCGCCGGAAGACGGCGTTCGCCAGAACGGGAGCGTGGGCCAGGTGATGGCCATCGTGATCGCCGAAGAGGTGAACCTGTCGGCGATGGGTGACGAGCTGACCGACGTGTTCCGCCGCATCGAGAACAAAGAGACGCCCGCGGCGATCGGCCTGACGCGCATCGTGGTGAGTCAGAAGGCGCAGAAGAATCAGAACCCCACCATCAAAAACCTCACCTTCGACGGCTCGCCCCTGCCCCTCGGCGCTCGCCTGCAGGTGCGCCCGGGCCAGGAAGTCGCGCTCGGCCTCGAAGTGCCCGAAGCGTCGCGCGAGCGCTACACCGAGGTGCAGCCGACGGGGCCTGTCGAGAAGCAGGAGGTCGTGGTGGGCGCCTGGTACTCCAGCAACGGCCGCTTCAGCCGCGAACGTTTCGACGTGACCTCGACCGACTCGACCACCTTCTTTGCGCCCGGCTCGACGAAGTTCCCCGAAGATCCCGTGCCAGAGCGGCGCACCGGCCAGCTCTGGTTGGTGGTGCGCGACAACCGCGGAGCGCAGGACTTCGAGCAGTTTCGTTTTTATGTCTGCGACGAGACGCTGCCGACGCCGCGGGTGACCTCGATTTCCCCGCCCGCGCTCGCTGGTGATCCCGTGCAGGTGATGGGCGAGAACATGCCGCGCGTGCTCGACATCTTGATCGGCGGCGTCGCACTCGAGACCAGCACCTACAGCGCTGCGCGCGGCGCGTTCGTCGGTTTTCCACCTGAGCTGCCGCCGGGCACCTACCCCGTCACGATGCGCGGGCAGAACTGCAGCTCGGAAGACACCGGGCTGACCTACACCGTCGCGCCCTGATCAGAAGCGCGCCAGCACGAAGCCGCGCAAGGGAGCCAGCGCGGCTCGCTCCACGTCGGGCTGCAGCTTTCGCAGTCGCCCATCGGTGACGCCCCGCACGATCGCCGCGGCGAGCAGCATCACCACGCCGACCATCATCGCCAGAACCCCGGTGGGCACGAAGACGAGGCCTGCGATCAGACCGATGGTGCCCGCCAGCGAGTTGAGGTTGATGAAGGCAAGGCCGGTGAACAGCACACCCAGCAGCCCCACGCCGCTGCCCACGCTGAGCACCACCACGCCCGGCACGAAACTGGGCCGCGTGCGGTTGAGCTCGTCGATCTCACGCTGATCGGCAGACTTCTCTGACTGCGCCAACAACGTGCCTTGAAACTTCACTTCACGCGGTGCCTCGAAGTGACTGCCGAGCAGCATCGCGACTGCCACCACGCCGGAAACGAGCATGGGCCGAAGCATGGGCGCAGCTGGGCTGCGTTTCAACAATGACCCTGATGAAGGCCGAGTCTGAGACGCCCAACGTATTTCGCCAGGTGCTCCACTTCGACCACGGTGGCGGTCACCTTACAATTCGTCGGGCCACTGACCGAGCAGCAGCGCGCCCGGTTGTTCGACATCGTCGGCCGTTGCCCCGTGCATACGTTGATGACCTCCACGGAGGTCGAAGATCGTGGGCCCGATTCACGGCCTGACGTCTTAGCCTCGCTTCATGAACACGTCGGAACTGGCAGCCCTGGAAAAGCGGGTGCACACGATCACGAGGCCCGAGCCTGCCCTGTTGTGGCTCTACCTTCTCACAGCGTTGGCGCTCTTGTGCGCTGCGCCCATCGTCTTCATCCCCCTCTACTTCCGGTACCACACGCTCTGGTACCGCTTCGATCCGAGCGGCGTATCGATGGGCTACGGCATCCTGTTCAGGCGCGAGATGCAGCTGACCTACGCGCGCATGCAGGACATTCACCTTTCGCAGAACATCATCGAGCGCTGGCTGGGCATCGGCACCGTCACCGTGCAGACGGCCGGCTCGGGCGCAGGCGGGAATCTGACCATCGTGGGCGTCAAAGACTTCAACGCCATTCGCGACTACCTCTACGCGATGATGCGGGGCGTTCGCAGCGAGGCCCACGAGGTGCACCCATCGGCCCAGGGCACCGATGCCGTGCTGGTGGAGATTCGTGATGCGCTCACGCAGGCCGCCGCGGCGCTCGCCGACTCGAAGAAGGTGCCGTGATGGAGCTGCTCGTTCGGTTGCTCAAGCCCCTCTTTCTTCCGCTGCTCAAGCTCGATCTCGCGCCGCCCCACCTGCCTGAAGGCACCTCGCTGGTGCGCAGCTTGAAGCCGACAGAGAAGTGGCTGGCCTACCGCTACCTGCAGACGCTCTTCGGCTTCTTGAATCAGTTCGTCGGCGTGGGCATCGCGGTGATCGCAGCGGTGGCGAAGCTGCGCGGCTGGGGCGTGGTGATCGCGCTGGGTGTCTTCGCCATCGAGGCCTTCCTCATCGGGCTCGCGCTGGTCACCACGCGCGTCGACTTCGAGCTGCGCCACTATCTGGTGGGCGATCGTTCGTTGCGCGTGGCGCAAGGCGCGTGGAACCGTGAAGAGGTCACGCTCTCGTACGCAAACGTGCAGAACATCGAGGTCAACCAGGGCCCGCTCGAGCGGCTGTTCGGCTTCAAGTCGCTCACCATCTCCACCGCGGGTGCCGACACCACGCCGGGCGCCGAGAACTCGCACCTCGTCACCATGGTCGGCTTGCCCGACGCCGATGAGCTGCGTTCGCTCATTCTGGGCATGCTCAAGGAACAGCGCGACTCGGGCCTGGGCGAACCGCAGGCGAGGACGGCTCAGGTCGGTGCGGGTCTGTCGTTGGCGCGTCTGGAAGAAGTCAGAGCCGCGGCGATCGCGCTGCGTGACGCAGCCACCAATGGCGGAAGGTCGCGCCCCTGAGCCGGGGCTGAATTCTGACGTTCAGGCAGCACGCCCCCTCGTCAAGACGGCCGAATTGGTTGACATTTGGCACCCCACACACGAGATCAGCCAGGCGTTTCCGGCCTTCCTTCCGTCGCTTCCCCCTCCAGGTTCCATGACCCCGTTTCTCTTGCTGGCGCAGGCCGCACCGAATCCGCAGCACCAGGGTTGGCTCACCATGCGACTCCTCGGAGTCCTCACCGGCAATGCCGAGTGGGTGCTCTGGTTGTTGGCCATTCTGTCCATCATCTCGATCGCCGTGATGCTGGAGCGCGGCGTGTATCTGGCGACGCACCGCCTGCCCAACAGCGGCGACGTGGTGCTCAAGCTGGCCAAGGGTGACCTCGAAGGCGTGAAGGCAGAGATCGCCAAGCACCAGGGCATGGAAGCGGCCGTACTGCGTGAGGGCCTGGAATGGGTCGACAAGGGCCCTGACTCCGTCGAGCAGATCATCAACGCCACGATGGCCCGCGAGCGCCCGCGCTACGAACGTTTCCTCTCGTTCCTCGGCACGCTGGGCAGCAGCACGCCCTTCATCGGGCTGTTCGGCACGGTGCTCGGCATCATCAAGGCATTCAAGGATCTGGGCATGGCGGGCGGCAAGGGCGGCGCCGAGACCGTGATGACCGGCATCTCGGAAGCGCTCGTCGCGACCGCGGTCGGCCTGGCCGTCGCGATCCCCGCGGTGGTCGGCTACAACGTGCTGCAGCGTTCGGTGAAGAACACCGCCTGGCGCGCGACGGCGCTGGGCCACGCGCTGGTCGGTCACCTCCGTTCGACGGGGAAATAACCGATGGCTGGTGGCGGAACTCCTGACGACGGCGACGAGATCACGGGCATCAACGTCACGCCCCTCGTCGACATCGTGCTCGTGCTGCTCATCATCTTCATGGTGACCGCGAACATGATCGTGCGCGAGACGGTTGAGGTCGATCTGCCCCGCGCGGCCAACACGCAAGAGAAGACCGTGCAGGGCCCGGTGATGCTCACCATGGACAAGGACGCAAAGGTCTACTTCGACGGCGTCGAGGTGGCTCAAGACGTCTTGATGACCAAGATGAAAGACGCGGTGACCAAAGACAAAGAGGTGCGCGCGATCATCAGCGCTGACCAGTCGCTCAACTACGGAAAGGTGATGACCCTGATCGACCAGGTCAAAGAAGCGGGCATCGCCAAGTTCGCCCTGAATATTCAAAAGGAAGCGAAGCCCACGGGCTCGCCCTGACTTGAAGGATGGAACCGGCGAGGCGCCTTCGCGCGTTGAGTCCGGGTCCGTGACCACGATGAGCGCCAGCGGGCAGCACCGTTCAGATGACGACAAGAGCCTCTGGTTCCTGGCGGTCACCCTTGCGTTCTCGGTGCTGGTGCACGTGGGCACCATGGCCACGCTGCCTGAGATGATGTCGCGGGCTGCACCGCCGAAGACCACCGAGATGGAATTCTACGAGCCGCCGCCACCGCCTCCGCCCAAGGTGGAAGAGCCAGAGCCGCCCAAGCCGCTCGAAAAGGTGAAGCTCAAGCCGCCGCCGGTGAAGCTGGCCGAAGTGGTGAAGCCGAAAGAAGACGTGCCGCCCCCGCCGAACGAGGAGCCACCGCCCGAGACGCCGACCAAGCCCGTGCCGATCGTGGTGGGCATCTCGATGTCGTCGACCACGCAGGCCGGTGGGTTCGCGGTGCAGGTGGGCAACACCACCTACGGCAAGGCGTCGGACAGGTTGGTCGATGCCGCCGACGTGAAGCCCTACGCAGCGCCGCGGTACGCGCCTCCGGGTGGGGCCGACACCGAGCCGGTGATGCTGGGCGAGGTGAAGATTCCGTACCCCGACGAGGCGAAGAAGAACGAGATCGAAGGTTCGGTGCGCCTCAAGGTGACGCTCGACTTCGAAGGTCTGGTCACGGCGGTCGCGGTGATCTCAGGCCCGGGCTACGGGCTCAATGAGGCCGCTCGCGATGCGCTGCGAAAGTTTCGCTTCAAGCCAGCCACCAAGGGCGGCGAAACGGTCGGGTACACGTTCGTGTACACGTACACGTTCCTGCTCGACTGAACGGCGGCCGGTTGCCCGGCGGCGGGCTCAACGTACAGAATTCGGTACATGACCGCGTACAGCCGCGACATCGTGCCGTTGAGCGCCGCGCGGTCCCGCTTCTCTGAGCTGGTGGATGAGGCGCACGCGGGTGACGACGAGATCATCACCAAGAACGGCGAGGCCTACGTCGCGTTGATCGACATCGCCAAGCTCGACTCCTACCGGCAGGCGGTCCGCGAAGGGGGCCAGCTGCTTCAGCTTCAGGACATCGAGCGTTCACTGGATGACCTGAATGCCGGACGAGTGCTCACGGAGGCGCAGTTCGAGAAGTCGCTCAAGCAGCGCATTGCCCGCGTGAAGAAGCATTGAGCGGATCAGGCTGCGTCTCGGAGCAGGGGTTCTGCGTGAAGTGCTGGTCGAGGAATAGGTGGTGCTGTACCTCGTGTGCGACGACCGGCTGATGCTGCTGTCCATGCGCCACCAGCGAGAGCTCGACCTCGACTTCGGCGACTGACTCTCCGGCACCGAGAGTCGACCTGGGAGCGTCCGCGCCCCATCGCTCGCTGGCCCCCCGCACTGCCGCGCTTGCCGCGTGATCCGAGCGTAGACGCGCTGGCACGCCCGCTGCTCAAGCCCCCTGCACGTCGGCACTGACGCCGACGCTGCAAGGGAGGTTGGGCGTGTTGGCACCGGGAAAACGGCTGCAGGTCTTCTCCATCAAGGAGATGGCCGAGAAGCCAGGCGAAGAGAAACGAACGTTGTGGGTGAAGGCAGGCACGGCGTGGGTGAACCGCGACGGAAGCCTGAATGTGTACCTCGATGTGCTCCCGCTCGACGGGAAGCTGCACGTGCGGGAGCAGCTCGAGGAGAAGCGGGCAGAAGGCAACAACAGCAGGGCTGCCTCGACGAATGGTTCGTCGACGCAGGAGGCCACTTTGGCCGACTCGATGGGAGGACACTGAAATGAAGCACACGGGAACGAAGGTGATGGGGTGGGTGGCGGTGGCGGTTCTCGCGATGAGCGCGGGGTCGGCGTTCGCCGGCAAGTCGGTGATCAAGAAGGAAGTGAGCGGCGTGGTGAACCTGAACACCGCGTCGGCGCAGCAGCTCGATCTGCTGCCCGGCATCGGTGAGAAGGCGGCCAAGCGAATCATCGAGCACCGCAACAAGACGCCGTTCGGCAAGGTCGACGATCTTCGCAAGGTGAAGGGCTTCGGCGCAAAGAAGCTGGAGAAGCTCAAGAGCTTCCTCACCACTTCGGGGCCCACCACGGTGGCCGTGAAGAAGGTGAAGAGCGACGCGAAGGCTGATCCTTCGCCGGCGCCGGCTGCTCAGGGCCGTCGTTCGCAGAACCGCTGAGCTGTTCGTAGCGGGCGCCGGGCTGCCTTCACGGGTGGCCCGGCGTTCGTGTGGCTTTGAAACCGGCAGTCCCGATGCCGGTCGATTCATGCGAAATTCTGCAGCTGACGTGAGCGCGCGCAGCTTCTTCCGCAAGGTCGTGTACGTGATGGCCGCCGGCATGGTCGGGGTTGCCGCGTTCGTGCTGCACATGAACGGTCAGTTTCCTGCATCGGTGCCCGCCGACGCGCCAGCGCACAAGCTGAGCGACCTGGTCGATGCGCTGCGGTCTGTCGATGCGCGCGGCCAGATCGATCTCGTCGAGCTCAAGAAGCGGCACGGCAGCCTCGAGTCGTTCGTCGCCTCGCTCGCGGCCTTCTCGCCCGACGTCTCACCCGAGTCTTTTCCCACCGTGGAAGCGCGGCTGGCCTACTGGCTCAACGCGTACCATGCGCTGGTGTTGCTCGAGCTGCTCGACACGCGGAGCACCACCACCTCTTCATGGCGTGATGCGTTCGATGCGAGGTCGATCGGTGGGCGGCGATTGACGCGCCAGGCGATCTACTTCCGCACGCTCAGTCAGTCGGGTGATGCCCGGGTGTTTCTCTCGATCTTCACCGGCGCGAAGGGGCGCGGGCTGCTCGATGGCGCTCCGTTCGACCCGGAGTCGCTGAACCTTCAACTCGATGACGCGACCCGGCGCTTCGTTCGGCGCAAGGAGCACTTCGCGATCGACGGGGAGGCGGTGAAGTTATCAGAGCTGTTCCGCACGCACGCAGATGAGTTTCTCGCAGCGCTGCCGGAAGAGCGGAAGAACGTGCTGCAGATCGTCTGGGCGTACCTTCCCGAGACCTGTGCCGACGACAAGCCGGGCTGTGACACGCGAGCAGATTTGGATCGTGCGTGCGGGACGCGCTTCGATGCGTGCGAGCTCGTGTGGCTGCCGGTCGACGAGTCGCTCAACGTGAAGAACTAAGGGGCTTTTTTCTCACGACTCTTCCGGTCTGCGATGCACTTGCGAAAGGTCTTCTCCATGTATTCGTAAGGGAGCCCCGCCTCGAGGCGGAAGTCACTGCCCCCTTCGGCGCTGCGCACGCGCGCGAGGTCGAGCAGGTCGGCCTCTTCGGTCTTACCCCTCGCCTGTGCCTGCATGCGTGCGAGTGAGAGCGCGCTGCCGATGGTGCGCCGCAGCTCTTCGGTCGTCTGCGGATTGCCCGACTGGATGTCTGCCACCAGCCCGACGTCGTGAGACACGTCCATGTGGAGCTGCACCGACTTCGCCGACTGCCGGATCGTCTCGCCCAGCCGCGCGTCTTCCCTGCCGACGAGATCGGCCAGCATTCCCGAGGCGATCACGCCGTAGACCTCGCCGTACGCCATCGAGTCATCGAGCACCGACGTGGCCTGCGGCGGTCCGTTGCCTTCGAGCCGGTCGAGGATCACCTTCTGAGAGGCCTCGTTGCCACCGGCGATGAACATCTGCCCGCCCCACACGGCGAAGCTCTGCATGCCGCCGTCTTCACGCGCCACTTCGATCAGCTCACCCTGCCGCCCGTAGCCCTTCCCCACCGCCTCGGGAGGAAGGAACTTCTTCCACTGCGAGTTCTTGAAGTCACCGGTGACCACCAGCGAGTCGTCGATCATCGCCACCCGATCGACCTTGGTGGCCGGGTCCATGCCCGCGTCGCGCAACTCGCCCAGGAAGTCGTCTTCACCGAAGAGACACTCGGCCATCAACCCACCCAGCTCGGAGTTGATGATCGCGTTGAACTCGGCGACCACCGCCGCGCGCTTCACCTCGGCGGGCATCAACGCGAGGATCGGGTCTTTCGCAGGCGGGGGTTTGACGGAGCCCGCGTCAGGCGCAGCCATCGGCACCCAGGTTCGCCGGTCGTCGGCGCGCTGGTTCTCGCTCTTGTTCATGCGCGTCGGAAGGCGCACGGGGGGCGGCGGCGTGCGGCTCGGTGGCTCGGCACCACGCATCAACCAGGCGCCCCCGGCCAGCAGCACTGCCGCGACGATCAGCCACACCCACGGAGTCCGGCGCC